>DAOTXG010000117.1:0-3564 GCA_034435515.1 Anaerolineales bacterium | reverse complement strand
GGGTATATCGGCCCTGGGTGGGAAACGTGCCGCCCGAGTTTGCGGCGGAGGTTGAGGTTGAGCCGCCCGATTTGCTGGCTTCTGTTCTGTCGTATCGGGCCTCGTCGCTGTTGCACGCGAGGGCGTATGAGGCGCAGGACGCGGGCAGTGAAGAGGTGCCTGAGGCTGAGGACGTTTTGCGCGAGGTTGTCACCCGTGCGGTTGCTGGGGCGTTGCCGAAGGTCGAGGCCGCGCGCAGGACGCTACTTGCAGAACGAGAGGCTGATAGACGAGATGCCGAATCATAACCCTTGCGGCACTTGGAGTACATGACGGAGAAACGGGCCGAGCGGTTGGCGCGCGCCAAAAAGAGGGCCGCGCCACCCAAAAAGGCCGGCCCGAAAAGCAAGAAAGGCCCGCTCATCGCGGGCCTTTTTCATTTCTGGCAAAACCCTTGATTTTGAAAGTGCTATACGAGATACTCTGCTGCGAGAGGAGTCAACTATGCGGCAAAGCCTTGCGGAGTACGTAGCAGAGAACATGGTTGCTTACCGAAATGCGGTTATGAAGATTGAACCGCACTTTTTTGTCTCACCTGAGGGGGTGCAGGCGCTCATCTCGTACCAAAACCAACTCATCTACGCCTACTTCCAGCAGTTGCACGACGAGGAACTGAGCGAGAGGATTGCAGAGCAAAGGAGAGCAGTACAATGAGCGACGGCGAACAACCCCCGGTCGAGTCAAAGACTGAAGAAAGCGGAATCTTGGTCGTTCCGATTCCGCCCGAGGGGTTTGAGACGGTGTACTTGGCCGGGATGATGAAATCGGGCTGGCGGTTGTGGGGGACACTCCCCATGAGCCGGCCGGTTGGCGATGGCACAACGAGCGAAACCATGATTTGCGCCATCTTCGAGAAAATCACCAACCAGGTCCCAGCGAGTCTGTTGGCGTTTCATATCGTGGAAGCGCGGATTACGGGGACGGGCCTCGACCACCTATCGAGGTTCTTTTTTGGACTGACTCTGCCGGAACTAATTCAGCGAGTCGGAGGAAAGAGTGGAAAAACAGGAAATAACAAACACCTCAGATAGCGCACCGGCACAGGCAGTCACCCAGGTTCTTCCCCCGGTGGAAGATGACTCGGTTTTCGAGACCCACAACCGTATCATCGCCACCTGGCTACACTACAACGATGGCGGGTTGCTCATTGGACACCGCTCAGAACCCTTCGCGGGGCGAAAGCTGCGCGTCTTCTTTCGCTTCAAGAATGGGCGGCATTGCAAGGAACTTATCGGCACCTATCTGCTCGCGGATCAGCAGGTCTTTATCCGCAAGTGGCTGGCGTCACTCAAGATTATTGACGACATCATCCACAACCAGTAATGCCCAAACTGCCGTATGCACTAACAAAGGACGACCTATACATTTTCGACCTGTCGGACCGCTTGGAATACAACGAGCATGGCGAGATTGTCCGCTGCGGTTCATTTTTTACGTCCTACTACTTCAGGTTGCCGCATGAAGAACGCGGATGGGAGTTCGATCACGGCTTTCGCGTGCCCTGGCAATTGAAGTTTCACCACGCGACACAGCCCTCGATTGTGGTGATCGGGGGGTACGGGACGGGCAAGGCCCAGCCGCTGGATGCCAAAATCCTGACACCGACCGGGTGGAAGAGGATGGGGGAGGTGCGGGTGGGTGATCGGGTCATCGGTGCAGATGGTCGTCCCCACGATGTCATTGGAGTCTATCCCCAGGGTGAGAAGGACATCTATCGTGTGACGATGACGGATGGTTCCTCGACGGAGTGTTGCGAGGAACATCTGTGGAGCGTCTGGACGAACAAGACCGATCAACGAGGCCGCCCCAACCTGGTTCTTCGCCTCCGGGATATTTCTGAAAACCTGCTCCGGGCCGGGACGCCCAACGCACGCTACTTTGTGCCGATGGTGAAGCCGGTGGAGTTTCCACGCCGGGAGTTGCCTCTTGCCCCCTACCTGCTGGGAGTTCTTTTGGGTGATGGGGGGTTGTCCAATGATTGCGTCAGGTTCTCAACCGCCGAGCCAGAGATTGTTGAGAGTGTTCAGTCATTGTTGCCGGAGGGCGTGACCGTCACTCACGACGAGCGCTATGACTACCGCATTCGCCGGAGCGCGGCAGGTCAGACCAATCCGGTGATACAGGCGCTGAGAGGCTTGGGACTTTGGGGGTGTCGTTCGGAGACGAAGTTTATTCCCCGCGAATATCTTTTTTCCTGTATAGAGGACCGTCTGGCCCTGCTGCAGGGGCTTCTGGATACAGATGGCTCTCTTTCCAATGCAAGCGCGGTTGACTTCACGACCACATCAAGACAACTGGCAGAGGATGTCCGGTTTCTCGTCCAATCCTTGGGCGGGCGCGCAACCATTGGTAACAAGAGCACGCGCTTTACCTACCGGGGTGAACAGAGGCAGGGCCAACCGGCTCATCGGGTGTGCGCCCTCTTACCAAGTTCTATCTGCCCGTTTCGCCTAAGGCGGAAGGTTGAAAAGTGGCGCCCCGAACTGCGTCAGCGCGAACCCACCCGGGGCATCATCCGCATTGAGTACGTTGGCAAGAAGCCCGCGCAGTGCATCCAGGTGGATGCGCCGGATGGCCTGTATGTGACGGACGACTTCATCGTGACCCACAACACCGAGTGTGTTGCCCTCTCCCGCGCAACCTGGGCAACAATCCTGCCCTGGTACAAGTTCCTGAACGTTGCGCCGACCCTCAACCAGTCGTATCAGATGTACGAAAAGGTAATGAACTGGGCGGAGGGTTCGTTGTGGGGGCAGAAGTTCCTCTACAAGGCGGTCGAGAAGCCGTACCCCAAGATTGTCATTCGCGTCAAGCACCCGGAGTGGGGGGTGTACACCTCGGTGATGGACTTCATGTCCAGCGCCGACGATGCTCGGCGCATCAAGAACTACGAGGGCGACGACGCGGATATTGACCAGGCCGAGCAGCAGGACAATTTGAGCGACACCACAATTGCGCTGGTGTCGCGCTTGCGTGGCAAGACGCGCACGGGGCGCATCCGGCGCGGCATCATCTCCTACATCGCCAACAGCGATATGGCCCCCGAACTGTGGTATCTGTTCGACTTGGCCGAAACGAAACCGGACAAGTATCTGTCCATTGAACTGTCGTCTTTCGACAACGACAATGTAACGGATGCCCAGCGCGAGGCCTGGGTTGACGCGCTTGATGGAGACCAGGAGAAAATTGACCAACACCTTCGCGGCAAGAGGCCCCTTGGCGGCGGTATTGAGTTTTCGCGCGAGTCGGTAGAACGATGTTTGGATGATGGCCTTGACGCGGTGATGGAAGACGCCATAGCGAAGGAGAGGCCAGGGTTTGAGGTCAAAGAGGACGACCGGGCCGGCGTGGTGCTGTGGTCAATGCCTCCCGAGCGCGGGCGCGTGTACGCGGTGCTCGGGGACCCGGGGCAGGGGAAGCCGCCCTACCGTAACGCGCCCGCTGTGGCCGTAGTGGACATTACCGACTTTCCGCTTGGGCAATGTCCACTACGCGCTTTTTGGTGGGGCGATGGCGGCGGACTCC
>DAOTXG010000116.1:0-5961 GCA_034435515.1 Anaerolineales bacterium | reverse complement strand
CGCGCCGCCGGCGTACAGGATGGCGGCGACGAAGACAAAAGCGACGGCCCAGCGGAAAGCAAAGGCGAGCTGCGGCCGACGAACTGGCTGGCGGGGGCGCGGGCGGCGGGGCGCGGCGCGAACGGCGGCGCGGAGTCGGGCTTCGATAGCCCGGCTGGCCTCCAGGCGCAGGGTAGGAGACCACGTCTGCAGGGCCGTGACAAGGCGGAGTTGGGCCTCGAGGCCCGGGACATCGGGGAAAGCGGCCAGACACTCCTCCGCCGTCTTGCGGCCCAAGGCGATTTCTTTCAGGCAAATTTCGAGGATCTCTTCGGGTTCCACGCCGTCACCATTTTAGTTTGCGGGCCAGCCGGCTGAGCGCGCGGTGCTGCATGGCTTTGATCGCGCCCGTCGTCTTTTCCATAATATGCGCGGTTTCGTCCAGGCTGTAGCCCTCAATAAAACGCAATTGGATGACCAACTGCTGCTCATTGGTCAGGAAATTCAGCGCCTCGTGCAGGCGTCCAGTTTCAACCCGGAGCTCGGCCTCCACGTCCGGGCCGGGGTTGCCGTCGAGCAAGGCCTCCGACAACTCTTCCGTCGGGCGGTTGGCCGCCCGGCGGTAGTGGTCTACCATCTGGTCGTGCGCAATCCGGAACAGCCAGGCGGCAAACGGTACCCCCAGGTCCTGGTAGCGCGGGAGGGCCTTCACCATTTCCAGAAAGACATCCCCGGTCAGGTCTTCCGCCGTGGGCTGATCGTTAACCCGGAAGTAAAAGTAACGGAAGATGGCCGGTGCGTGACGATGATACAGTTCGGCGGTCGCCTCGACATCACTCTGCTGGGCAAGTCGGACGAGCTTCTTTTCCTCTAAGGTTTGATAATTGGGCACGTGAGTAGTCTTATGTCGTAGACCAAACGGACGTGCCAATTATTATACCGTGCTATTGGCTTACACGATACTGACAAATGTGTGTTAAAAGGGGGTTAGAAGAGTAGTACTTACTTGGCATAACCAGTTATCCTATATTCCCAGCCCCCTTTTTTCTGGTAAAATCCCTGAATACAGACAGGAGAGTGTAAGGATGCTAACCCCAACTCAACAGAAAGAGCGCGGCCAGGCTATTGTTTTCATGGCGCTGGCCATCGTCGGGCTGCTAGGGTTTGCGGCCGTGGCTCTCGACGGCGGCAACATTTACACCGAGCAGCGGCGCGCCCAGGCGGCGGCGGATAACGCCGTGGTCGCCGCGGCCTTCCAGGCCATGAACAACCAGGCGAGTCTGGCCAGCAGCGCGGCCTTCCAGAACGCCTCCCAGAATGGCTATAATAATGATGGGACGACGAACTGGGTTGAGTTTAATTCGCCGCCTAAGCGGCCGCCCTATGTCGGGCAGAGCGGCTATTTTGAGGTCGTCATAACGCGGGAAGTCCCCACCGTACTGGCCCATTTTGTATACCAGGGCCCGTGGCAGTTGACCGTGCACTCGGTGGCGCGGGCGATTTTGACCGACAATCCGGTCCCCTACGCCGGTCAGGCCATTATGTCCATCGCTCCCTCGACCTGCAAGGCATTATGGTTCCATGGTACCGGGAACTTGAACGTCACCGGCGCGGGGATTTTCAGCAACTCGATTTGCAATGGGACTAATCAAAGCCAATCAGCCGGGGTCGCCAACGGCACGGGCGATGTTTCGATCAGCGGCGGCAATTTTGGCACGGTTGGGTCCATTTATCAGGGGGGGAACTCGTCCATTACCTCGGATGTGGCACCCACTTTGAACACCGGGCAGTCGGCGATTCCGGGGCCGACCGATTTGCCTAAGCCGACTTGCGGCCCGGCCCGGACCGTCCCGAGCGGTGATGATGTCACACTCGAGCCGGGGACCTATGCCAGCACGCTGGGTGTCGGTTCGAATAAGACGGTCCGTCTCAAGGGCGGCATTTACTGTTTTGGGGCCGGGTGGGATAAAATCCAGGGCAAGCTCACGACGGACGTGAACCTCAATGAGGTGCAGGATGGAGATGAAGGGGCAATAGCTTACTTTTACGGCAATAACGAGCCGTTGATTGACGTCACTGCCCAGGCAGAGATCGACTTTTGGGCGATGGACAGCGGCGATTGGAAGGGCATGGCGTTCTATGCGCCCGAGGTCTGCGGGGACGTCGAAATCAACGGCGGTGGTGAGTCCAGCATCACCGGCACGATTTATACCCCATGTTCCGATGTGCAGATCAGCGGCAACAGCGGCACCTTCGCGCTGCACTCTCAAATTATCGCCAACACGGTAGACATTGCTGGTACGGGAAACGTGGACATCGTGTACGATCCCGACGTCCTCTATCAACAGCCGATCCCGCCGCAGACCCTGCTGGTCAAATAAACGTATTCCGTATTGCGTATTCCGTCCCGAAGGGACTGGCCTGAAGGCCGTTCGCGATATTCCGTCAAATGCGCTCTAATGCCATGACCCCTGCTGAACCTCGTCAACACGGTTGGACTCTCCGGTTTCAGACCCTAAGGGTCTCAGAGACCCTTAGGGTCTGGGAGGGTAAAGCGCGCGCTCAGGGCCTGGTCGAGTTTGCGCTGATTTTGCCCTTCCTGCTCCTGCTCACTCTGGGCGTCATCGAGGCCGGCCGGATGCTGGCCATCTTCAGCAGCGTCTCGAGTGCGGCGCGGCAGGCGGCGCGCTACGGCTCAGTCGGCGGCGACACCGGCAGCGGCAGCCCCTATTTCCTGGACTGCGCCGGCATTCGTTCCGCGGCCCAGAGCAACTCCGTCATGTGGAGGTTGTCGAACGACGACGTCAAAATCTCCTACGAGCGGCCGGTCACCGCGACCGGGACGTTCAGCCTCATCGGCGCGTGCGGGCCGAGCAGCGCGACGCCGACCTATTCCGGGGGGGGCGCGACGCGGACGATGACCGAGGACGATATTGAGAATGGTTACCGCATCCTCATCACGGTGACGACCACCTACCGCCCCGTCGTACCCATTGTCCCCATCCCGCCCATCCCCCTCACCTTCGCCGCGGCGCGCACGATCTTCCCGGCGATTGAAGGCCCGACGGCGACGCCCAAGCCCTTTCCGGACGTGGCGCTGACCCTGTCCGACAGCCCGGACCCGGTGACCATCAGCAACCCGGTGACTTATACCATCGTCGTCGCGAACAACGGCGCCTCCGGCGACGCCGCGACTGGCGCCATTGTCGTCACGCAGACTGTACCCTCCGGCTGGTCTGGTTACACGGCTTCGGGTTCCGGGTGGACGTGCAGCAGTAGTTCTGCTGCTCCGACGCTTGTGACCTGCCGGCATTCCAGCAGCCTGGCGGCGGGTACCACCTCGACGATCACGGTCAGGATGACCGCCCCTAACACCTCGGGCACGGCTTCGACCACGGCGACCATGCGGGTGGCGCAGGCTGACTCCACGACCTCGAACAACGCCGACACCGAAACGACGCTGGTCATCGCCGGCTCCGACCTGATCATCAGCAAGAAGGATGTGGCAGACCCGGTGCTGCCAAGCGCCCCGCCCACCTACAGCATAATCACCTACACCCTGGTCGTGACCAATACCCAGGGCGAGGCGGTTCCCTCCGGCGCCACCACGACAGTGACGGATGTGATTCCCCTGGCCTCGGGTGTGAGCTTCCTCTCGGCCTCGGGCTTCGGCTGGAGTTGCACTTTTGTGTCCGGGGAGGTGAAGTGCACGCGCACCGGGAGTCTGGCGGTCGGCGCGGCTTTCCCGCCGATTTTCATTCAGGTCTACGCGCCCGACTTCGAGAATATCGTGATCAACGACACGGGCGGGGTGTCGCTTTCCGGCGGCGGCGGTTTGGGCGACCCCGTCCTCACGAACAACACCTTTGACCCGGTGACGACGACCGTCCGGGCGGTGGCCGATATATACATCATCAAGTTCGCCTCGGCGACCCAGGTCGGCCTGAACGGCCTTGTGAACTTCACGCTCCGGGTGACGAACAACGGTCCCCTCGACGCCGCCAACGTCGTCGTGGACGACGCCATCCCCTCACTGTTGAGGGTCCAGTCGGTCAGCGGCCCGGGCTGGGATTGCTCGTCGTCTTCCGGGCAGACGGTCAACTGCTCGCTGCCGACGCTGACGAAAGACGCGACGTCCGACATCACCGTCGTCACCCAGGCCCCGGCCTCGGTGACGCCGCAAACGGTCACCAATCAGGCCACGGTGACCTCCGACACCGAAGACAGCGATACCTCGAATAACACGAGCAACCCCGTGGGGGTGCAGCTGCTCGACTGCAACCCAGGCGTGCCCAGCGCGACCTACTCGACCATCAGCGCCGCGCCCGGCGTCGTCCTGGCCGACGGCGAGACGACGACCGAGATCGTGGTGACGATCCGGGACAACTGCCCGAACTTCATCGAGAACGCGAGCGTCTCGCTGAGTTCGTCGCGCGGCGGGTCGGACACGTTGACGCCCTCCAGCGGCACGACTGACGTCAACGGCCAGGCTGTCTTCTTCGCGCGATCCGGGACGGTCGGGGACAGCACGTATACCGCCGTGACGAGCGGGGTGACGCTGACCAGCGGGAGCGTGGCGTTCAAGTGCGTGGACTATCTCGGCGGGGCCTTCTTCATCTCGAACGACGTCGCGTTCGGTTTCGACAATCAGACCGGCGTCAGCCGCCGTCTATACAGCCTGACGCTGACGTGGACGGGCGATACGGATGCGACCGAGATTGACTTCCCAGGCACCTCGCAGGCCTGGGTGGACAACAGCGGGAGCCCGTCGGCGCTCACCGTGTCTGAGGGCGGGACCGGCAAGGGCGACTGGAAGCGTGGCGCCGGGGCCTCGACGCGCACCCTCGCCAACGGCGCCGGGGATTTCCTGACCTTCCTCTTCAAGACCAACCTGGCGTCCGGCACGACCTACACGCTGTCGAACGTGGTGTGGGACAATGGCAGCGGGGGCAACCGATGCACCACAACCGGCATCACCACCTTCACTCGCTGAGCGACGCGCTATGTCTGACCATACTCTTCCACCCGCTTTCCGCCAGACCGGCGAGCACGGCCAGAGCCTGGTCGAGTTCGCCGTCATGGGGATTGTGTTGCTCATGCTCCTGCAAGGCGTGTTGGACCTTGGGCGGGCCTACTTCACTTTTCTGGCGTTAAAGGATGCGGCGGCGGACGGCGCGTATTTCGCGGCGGCCTACCCCCGCTGTGTAGATGGCCCCTCAGGGAGCGTGCCCCCGCCGGCGATCGAGCGGGACGGCAACTACCCGGCCGATAACAGCCTGACGGCCTGCGGCAACCCCAATAACATCGAGTACCGCACCCGCAAGTCCGCGCCCGCCGGAGGGCTGGTAGACTGGACGAATGCGACCGTCAACGTGACTTACACCCTGCCGCTTAATTACAACCCCGGCTCCCTGGTGACTGTCACGGTAATTTATGAGTACGAGTTGATGACGCCCCTGGTCAGCGCCATCGTCGCCGGCAAGCCCCTGCCGCTGTACGCCGAGTCGGTGGGGGTGATCGTGAATAACGGGTTGCCGTAACCCAGATCGGGCGGCAGTCCCAAAGCGATGCTGCGCGATGGCACTGCCGCCGCCCGCAGTGCAACTGCGGGGCGAACAAAAAGCGCAGTTTATACCCGCGGGGAGTACCACCGCAGCATGCCCAAAGCTTGTCTGGGAATTGGCGTGGGAGCGGCTTGGAGCCGCGACGGTCGCGGTTGAAAACTGCTCCCACGGACAAGGTTTGTATGCACACCCTCCACAGGCGGATTTCCTTTCCGGCTCTTTGGGGAGTAGAATGTAACTCATCCACGACGAAGTTCTGCGCAGACCCTAAGGGTCTCGGAGACCCTTAGGGTCTGATCAGGAGAAGGAAGATGCTGCTCAAACGCCTCGCTCAGTCTTTCCACCTGGTCCTGGTCGTCGCTTTGCTTTCCAGCAGCCCGGCCGTCGCGCAGGACGGGCAGCCCCCCGCGTCTCTGCC
>DAOTXG010000115.1:0-4942 GCA_034435515.1 Anaerolineales bacterium | reverse complement strand
CCGCGCTGACCGGGGTCGGCGTGGGAAAGACGAGCGTGACCAGGATCACCGCCGCCGCGCCCGCCGCCGCCAGCGCAGACCGGGGCCGCAAAACTCGCACCCGTTCGGCATTGGCCGGCAGCGCCTGCGGAACGACCAACACCCACAGCGCGACGACCATCAGCAGCACCATGGCCCAAAAGCCGGGGGAGAATTCGCCCCACAGTTTGCTGGCCAGCACCGCAAATTCCTCCGTCTGCTGCCCCGCCGCAATCGTCAGGTGTTCGGCATAGGTGAAGTAGAACCAGATCACATTCATGGCGATGAACAGCAGCCCCAGGTTGCGATATTGCCGCCCGGTGATATAGGCTTCCAACCCCATCACCCTCCGGATCGCGCTCATCGCCAGGAACAGCGCGCCAATGCCGGAGAAGATGGCCCCGACCACGAAATAAGGGCCGAAAATGGCGGAGTGCCAGCCCGGCTGGACGGTCGTCGCCAGAATCCACGAGATGATGGTGTGCACGGAGACGGCTACTGGAATGATGAACACGGCCATCACTGCGATGGCTTTTTCCAGTCGCACCCACTGCGTGCGGTTGCCGCGCCAGCCCAGCGCCAGCGTCGTATACAACGTGCGCCGCCAGGACGGGGTGTTCTCCGGCAAGTTGTCCCGCAGGATGGCGAGGTCAGGGATGAGCGGCAAGTAGAGATAGGTCACCGAGCCGAGGAAGTACGTCGTCACCGAAACCACGTCCCACAGGATGGGCGATTGCAGCCGGCCATACAGGATGGCAAAGTGCAGCCGGTCCGGGCGGCCCATATCGACGACGATCTGCAAGGTGCCGACGACGAGGGCGAAAGCGGTGATCGCCTCGGCGACGCGCGTGATCGGGCGGCGCCACTCGGCGCCGGTGACGCGCAAAATGGCCGAAATCAGCGTCCCAGCATGGCTGATGCCGATGAAGAAAATGAAGTTGACCATATAGACGCCCCAGTAGGTGGGGCGATCCATGCCCGTCTCACCCAGGCCCAGGAAAAGTTGCCGCAGGTACATGAAGGCCCCCCAGCCGATGACGGCTAAGGACGCCAACACGGCCAGCCAATAACGCGACCCAGGCGGGGCAAACAAGGGATCAATCAGTTTGGCTTTGTCGCGGGGATCGGCTTTGAGCATGGCTTATCCTTCTCGCAAGTAAATGACTTTAGGATGGGTGCCGATATCTTCCAGCAAGCGGAAGGCGCGCGGGCTTTTGGCGAGCAACGAGACAGTGCTGTTGGGGTCGTCGAGGTCGCCGAAGTAACGGGCTTTACCGGTGCAGGTCTGCACACAAGCCGGGACGTATTCGTCGGCGCGGAAGGGACGGCCCTCGGCCTGGGCGCGGGCGCGCGCCTTTTGCAGGCGGTGGATGCAGAAGGTGCATTTTTCGACCACGCCTTTGGGCCGGAGGGCCGGGCCTTCCAGGACGCCATCGCCCTCAATTCGGTCCGGGTTGGCGTAAGCCGGAGCCGGCAAGGGCGCGGCCTCTGACGCCCCGGCCCACTCCGGGCTGTACCAGTTAAAGTAGCGCACGCCATAGGGGCAGGCGACGGTGCAAAAGCGGCAGCCGATGCAACGGGCGTAGTTTTGCTGGACCAGACCTTCTTCGTTCTTGAACGTCGCCTGCACCGGGCAGACTTTGACGCACGGCGGGTTTTCGCAGTGCATACACGGGCGCGTCAGGTAGCGGGTCTGGACGTTGGGGTACTCGCCAGTCTCCTCGGTCGGGTTAACCGGCAGCGGGAAGACGTCGTTCCAGCGCACAGCCCGGCCTTTGACCGCCTCGCTGGGCTTGACGGGCGGTGTATTGTTCTCAAAGCGGCAGGCGATGCTGCAGCCCTGGCAGGCTACACATTTATCTAAGTCAATCACCATGGTCCAGCGCGTCATCGTTGCCTCGTCGAAATGCTCTCTATGCGTGATACACCTTAACCCGTGTGTTCGTAAACACCGCCAGGCCGCTGGCCGGTTCGGTCGCCGGATTGAGCAGACTGAGGCCGTTCACGCCCCGGCCTTTGGCCCAGCGGCCCACCGCCGTGTGGCCCTGGTTGTAGGGCAGATTCACGACGTCCGGGCGGAGGGCTTTCACCAGGCGCACCTTCGTCTGCGCCTTGCCAAAGGGGCTCTCCACCCACACCGGGTCTTTATCTTTTAAGCCCAGTTCTTCCGCCGTCTCGGGGTTCATTTCCAGCCAACTGTCCCACGTCTCGCCCACGGTCATCCCGCTGATCTCCTGCAAGGTCGGCAGGTTCGCCGCTGCGCTGAAGGGGCCCAGACTGATCAGGGTAATGACGTTGAGCAGGAGGGGGTACTCACTCGCCTCGCCGGCGAAGGTTACTGGCTCGTAGTGAGGCAGGCTTATCGCGTCGCCCCTCTGTGAGAGGCCGAGCGCTTTCAATTGCTCCTGGCTCAACCCGCTCAACAGGGCGTGCAGCTCGCGGCTGAAGAAATCAAAGCGGCCATCCCGCGGCGAGTTGCGGCGATCCGCGCCCACC
The DNA here is from genome assembly GCA_034435515.1 of Anaerolineales bacterium. GTDB lineage: Bacteria > Chloroflexota > Anaerolineae > Anaerolineales > UBA6663 > DATDRS01. Next base: position 2,428 of record DAOTXG010000115.1, on the reverse strand, counting down.
GCCTCGCTCACCCAAAGCGGGCTGCCGCGGCGGGCGAAACGATAGCCGGGTGTCATCCAGACGCCAAGCTCTTTCAGCGTCGCCCAATCCGCGCCGACTTCGCTCAGCCGGAACTGGAGTACGGCCTCGTACGTCTTCCACGGGAAGGCGCTCGCCACCGGGCCGCCCATCGCCGCCGCGACGCGCAAGACGAAATCACCCACGTTGAGGGTGTCGTGGCGGGGCGGGATGACGGGTTGGCGCAAGGCGACGCCCGGGTAGCCTAACCCTTCGATGTAGTCATCCTGGTAACGCTCGAGGAACGTCGGCTCGGGGAGGACCAGGTCGGCGTACTGTCCCGTCTCATCCACGAATGACGCATACGAAATGACGAACGGAATCTTCTCCAGGGCCTTGACAAAACGCGCGCCGCCGGGAGTTTCATACACGGGGTTGGCGTCGTACAGGAACAGGGCCTCCACCGGATACCCTTCTCCGGCGAGGACGCGGTCGGCGACGGCCTGGTAGGCGTGCCGCGCCAATGGGAAACGCGTTCCCGCGCCGTCAATCCGTTCTGCGGCCCGGCCTTGCTCGGCCACCGCGTCGGGGGGCAGGTCGGGCCAGGCAGGGACGTAGGGATAACGCTGGGTCATCACGCCGCCGGGACTCTCGATGCTCCCGACCAGCGCGTTGAGGCAGTGGACGGCCATCGCCGCGTACACGCCATTGATGCTCCCATTGAGCAAGCCCCCTTTGCCGGGCAGGATGGCTATCGCCGGTTTGTGTCCGGCGAACTCGCCTGCCAGCCGCGCAATCGTGGTGGCCGGCACGCCCGTGATTTGTTCGACGCGAGCCGGGTCGTAATTTTCCAGCACGAAGGATTTGAAGCCCTTGTGGGGCCGCCCTTCCTCGTCCACGAAATCGTCAAACCCAAAACTGTATTCGCGGGTGAAGTCCGAGTCGAACAGACCGGCGCGGATGAGGACGTGGGCGAGGCCGAGGGCGAGCGCGGCGTCGGCGCCGGGGACGATGGGAATCCATTCGTCGGCCTTCGCGCCGCTGACACCCTGGCGCGGGTCGACTACCACGACTTTGCCCCGGTTGGCGCGCCCCCGCCGCATGAACGAATAGCCGGAGACCGTGCGCTGCGGCGACCGTCCGGCCTCGAGCAGGCTCGCGCCGAAACTCAACACCAGGCTCGCGTTTTCGAGATCGTAAGCGGGGAGGTCGTCAATGCCCTGGGTGAGGTACATCCCCAGTTTAGCGGCGGCGATGTTCAGACTCTCGCGCGAGATGGTGTTCGGCGAACCCACTGACTGAAAGAAACGCTCAAAGAAGGAGCGCAGTTGGCCGCGGGTCTCGCCGTACATCAGCACGGCGCGCTCGGGATGACCGGCCGCGCGCAGGTCGTTCAGTTTCTGCGCGACGAGGCGGATTGCCTCGTCCCAGGTGATAGGTTCCCACTGGCCCGCGCCGCGCTCGCCGACGCGCTTCATCGGGCTGGTGAGCCGGTCGGGATTGTAGAGCAGTTCGGGCGCCGCCTGTCCCTTGGGGCACAACGCCCCGAGGTTAATGGGGTGCATGGGGCTGCCTTCCAGCTTCACCACGCGCCCGTCCGCTACGCGCGCGAGCACGCCGCAGCCGCTGGAGCACAACAGACAGACCCCCGGAACGATTTTTTCCTCGGCGGCGGTGACGAGCACGCCTTCCGCGGCGTGGGCGGGCGCCGCCCCCAACCCGGCTTTGCTCGCCATTACAGCCGCGCTGGCGCCGGTGGTGGCCGCCAGCTTCAGAAATTGACGGCGCGTGAAAGGTGCGGCCATATCAGTTTCCTTTAGACCCGGAGGGCGTCAGAGCACAAGCCGCTGACGGGCACCTGAGTCGGCCCGGCGGCAAAGGATATTTGTCCAGCGGCGGCGTCGCCGTTCCATTGCCCAACCCAACCACGTACCTCACCAGGGCCTTGAGTTGTTCGGGAGTGAACTGCCCTTCAAATCCGGGCATCCCCAATGCCGGTATTCCGTCGAGGATGAAAGAGCGGGCGGCCGGCGCGCGGATGCCGGTGCCAATCAATTCAATCGCAAAGAGGCCCTCGCCTTTCAGCCCGTGGCAGCCCGCACAGGCCAGGTCGTAGAGCGCTTCGCCATCGGTCACGCGCGGCGCGATGAGCATATTGGGCAGCGCCGGAACCTTATCGGGCCGACCGCGCGCTGCCCACAACAGGCCGCGTAAAGTGCGCGGCCCCCCGCCGCCCGCGCTCACGTGGCAGGCCGCGCACGACTCACCCGTGCGCGTGGCGTATTCCGGCAGAGCCTGCGCGACAGGTATGCCGACCCACAGGGTCAGCGCGAGCACGAGCGCCGCTGCCAGAGCCAATAGAACCTGGTCAAGGGGCAGAACGGAGCGGCGAGGCAACCATTGTTTCATGAGCACTCCTCAATCGCATTGG
>DAOTXG010000114.1:0-4123 GCA_034435515.1 Anaerolineales bacterium | reverse complement strand
GGCATGCGTCATCCCTTTCCAGCGCTCAAACAAGTCGTGCTCCAGTTCAATATCCAGCAGATCCAGCACCCGATTGACCGTCTGGTTGACGACGTCGTCCAAAGTCTGGGGACGATGATAGAAGGCCGGCATGGGCGGGGCGACGATGGCGCCCATCTCCGTCACCTGCGCCATAAGCCGGAGATGGCCCAGGTGCAGCGGCGTCTCGCGCGCCACCAGCACCAGCCGACGGCGGTCTTTGAGCGTCACGTCGGCGGCGCGCAGGAGCAGGTTATCGCTGAAGGATTGGGCAATCCCGGAGAGCGTTTTCATCGAGCAGGGGATAACCACCATGCCGACGGTCTTGAACGAGCCGGACGAAATGGCGGCGGCGATGTCGTGGAAGCGGTAAGCCACGGTCGCCAGTTTTTCCACCTCTTTCACGGCGTAACCAGTTTCCTGAAGGAGGGTCTGTTTGGCGGCGGCGCTGACGATCAGGTGCGTTTCAATCTCAGACGCTGTCTTCAGGACTTCCAGCAGGCGGAGGCCGTAAATCGCGCCGGTCGCGCCCGACATTCCTACGACCAATCGTTTAACAGACATAGGTTATCTCTCAATGGATGCTCTCAGAAGCGGGCAGACGTTTTGCCGTTCACGCTTGACGACCATTCGTCGTCTCCTGTAACAGGTGTCCCCATTTCTCGCGCGTGGCCCGCTTCACGTCCGGGCTGGGGCCGATGGCCGGGGGGAACTCGTCGCGCCATTCCCAGGGCCGGCAGGCGTCAATGATCAGCCGCGAGTTGAAGCCCTTTTCGCCGGGGCGGATCGCCGGGTCGAGCGGGCCGCTCCAGGCGCGCTTGATCAGGTCAATCGAACGGTCCGGGTCGGCGCGGGTGCACACCGCCCACATCACGTCGCCCAGGTCGGTCACGTCAATGTCGTCGTCCACGACGATCACGATGCGCCCCAGATAGGCGCCGGCGCGGCACATGGCCGCCACGTGTCCGGCCTGGCGCGCGTGGCCGGGGTAACGCTGTTTGATAGCCACCACGTTGAGCAGGCGGCAGCCCCCGACGCCGTGGCACCAAACCGCCGTCACGTCCGGCACCCCGGCGTCAATGAGCGCCTTCTTGAGCAGGGCGGAGCGCAAATAGATGCGGTAGCGGTGGGCCGCGCTCGAAATATTTGTCCCGGAAAAGGCGCCCGTGCTTGCCTGGCGAGATGTAGATGCCCACCTTGTTCTAGTCGTGGATCATGCCGCGATAGGCGCCCAAATTGACCCAATCGCTGTCCGGGTCTTTGATGACGTTGACACAGCCCGTGCCGATGTAGCGCCCGCCGTCCTCCGGGTGCCACAGCGGGGTGGGGAAGGATGAACTTGCGCAGGTTGGTCAGCGGCTCGTGCATCTCCACCCGCGCCACGCTTTTGATACGGCACTCGTCGCGCAGGTGGCGCATAAACAGCATCTCGCAGCCGCGCTTCTTGATGACGCTGGACTCGCTGGGCGTCACCTGGCTGATCCACGAGACGTAGATGGCGTCCCTGCGGTGCGTGATGGCGGTCACGTCCATGAAGGGGTTGAGTTGACGGGGATGCATGTACCCGTGCGATTCGCCGAACGGGCCTTCCGGCTCGACGAACTCGGTGTTGATGTAGCCCTCGATGACGATCTCGGCCTCGGCGGGCGCCTCCAACGGAACCGTTTTGCACTTCACCAGCCGGATGGGTGCGCCGACCAGCCCGCCGGAGACGGCCAACTCGTCCACGCCGTAGGGCAGATTTCGACGACCCGAATTCCGGCCAGCGCGCCCGCCCCGTTGGACTCGAGCTCCGGCTTCTGACTCAATCCGCTCACCTGAGTTACCGTGTATTCGTTCAAATCACCTTCTCGGCTGTCAATGTGGCTAAATCGGATGCGCCCAGCCTCAGTTCATCCTGGTAGATCTCAAAGTTATGCTCGCCCAGGCGCGGCCCGGCGCGGCCCGGCCGGGGCTTCGGAGAAACGCGCAAACCCGCCTGGAAACCTCAGGGTCTGGCTCAGGGTCGGGCACGCGATCATCTGCCAGAAGCCTCGCGCCTGGAGATGCGGATCGCCCAGGATATCGCGCGCATCGGCGACCGGGTAGCCCAGCATCTCGCGCCGGTGAGCCTGCCCGAGGAACTCAGCCTTCGTGTATCGCAGGAACAGCTCGGCGGTGGGCCGCTCCAGTTCGTCAATCTCCGCCTGCGTGGATTCGGCGATGTTGAAGCGGCGCCAATCCTTTTTTAGCAGGCCATCCGGGGCCAGGCCCTCCTCGGCCAGCCGCGCCACCAGCGATTCGTTCGAGCGCCGGCCCGCCTCGCCGCCGTAGATGATGAAATTGAGATAGCCATCCTTGCAGCGATAGATCGCTCGCATGGTGGCGCCCGTGAGGCTGCGCCCGGTCACCTGCTGGCCGCCCCGACGGGGCACGCTGCGGTTGGTGGCCCAGTACGCCGGGGCGTTGGCCAGCGCCCACAACAACCTGGCCTGCAGTGAGATGTCCACCTGTTGGCCCACGCCGCGCCGTTCGCGCTAGTGGTGGGCGATCAGGCCCCCGGCGGCGGCGTACATGCCGGCCCACATCGGCGCTTGCGGCAGCGAGACACGCAGCGGCGGTTTGCCCGGCTCGCCGATCAGAGACATCATTCCGCTCAACGCCATGGCAATCAGGTCACTGCCTTTGTAATCCCGGTAAGGCCCGCGCTGCCCGAAGGGGGTAATGGAAATCAATACGATACGCCGATTGAGCGCGCGCAGCGCCTCAAAGCCCAACCCCAACTCGTCCAGTCTGCCCGGCGGATAGGTCTCGATCACGAAGTCGGCGGAACGGGCTAACCGTCTGAACAGGACCTGTCCGCGCAGGTCTTCGAGATTGAGCGTGATTCCGCGCTTGTCGGTGTTGTAACTCAGCCAGTATAGGCTTTGGCGATCTCGTCCGGTTTGAACCATCGGCGGAGGTCGACGCGTTCAATGGGATAGACCGGGCGCTGAAAGTCTGCTTCGTAACCATACGGAATGGTGGCGTCAATGCCCATGCCGCCTTCAAAGCGCGTGTTCATCGCCGTCCACTGCCGGTCGCCCGCGGTGAGGCGTTCTTCGGGGATGAACGTCTGCCCGGCCCCGCCGGGCGCCGGGTTGAGAATGTCGGTGCGCGGGTTGACGCGCGTCGTGAGACACCAGATGATCTCGTCCATGTTGTAAATGTCCACGTCGCTGTCCACGACAATCGCCAGCCGCATCCCCGCGCTGCACGCGAGCGAGGCCGCCAGGAAGTTGCGCACCCAGCCGTCGTCGGTCTTGAGCCGCTTCTTGACTTGAATAAGGCAGCCGGCCCAATCGGTCATGCAGAAGGGGATGTTCACATCCTGCACGATGTCGGGCTGGAGGCGGTTGCACAGTTCGAAGATCGCCGATTCGCGCACGGTGGTGTCAATGTTGTTGCAGTCCAGCATGTGAACGCCCAGCGCATAAATGATGGGCCGGGTCTCGCGGCGGCGCATCGTGAGGCCGGTGACGTGGAAAGTGGGCGCGCGATAGTGCTCCGTGATGATCTGCCACATGTGGGAGCCGGGAGCGGCCTGGAACGTGCAGACGTTGCCCCAGCGGCAGTTCATGCGGTTGTACCCGATGTGGCTCCCACCGTGGAAGTAATCCCCGACGACGACGCTGTTGCCGCTGCCAATCGTCCGCTCCGGTTCGAGCGCGGTGTGGCGAATCGCCACGACGTATTTGTTCACGTCCAAATCGTCGGTGATCACTTCTTCCTGACAAGGGGCCTCCGCCTGCGGAATTTCCACGGGTGGGATCGGATGAGTCAGCGCGTAGGCGAGTTTGCGCGTGCGGTCTTTCGGGCCGTCCCAGCCAAACAGGCGATCCGGGATGTCCATATTGGCAAAGAAATTGGTGACCACCCGGGCGTGGGGATAGCCCTTGACGTTGTTAAAAAGAATGGGCAGGCTTCCGTCGAAGTGTTTCTGCATGCCGGTAATTTCGAGGTCGGGGTCAACCTCCACGTCTGTCTCGAGCAAATTGCCTTCAGCCCGCAGCCAGTCCAGCGTGCTTCTCAGGCTGCTGATGTCCTGGCCGGTTTCCGGCTGTGCTTCCTTCCGCGGTATCTCAAC
>DAOTXG010000113.1:0-7344 GCA_034435515.1 Anaerolineales bacterium | reverse complement strand
TACGCCGTCGCTTCGTCCAACTGCGTGCGCAATTCTAAATTGGCGTCCGCCAGTTCCGGCTGCGGCAGCAGGCGCGTCCCGCTGGCCCGGTCAAACACCCGCAGTTCACCGCCGACGGCTCGGAACACCAGGCCCAACATCTGGCTTTTAAGTTCGCCGCGTCGTACGGGAACTGGCTTGTATTGCTTCCCCGCCAGCCGGAAACCCTGCAGGCTCGGCTGCAGATACTCGTCGAGCGGGTCGAATAGAAAGTACTCGCTCACGCCCAATTGCTCGTAAAGCGCCCGCTTGAGGTCGGTATCTTCTTCCTTTGTGCTCTTGGAGGTGAATTCAAAAATCACGTCTGGCGCTTTGCCTTCGCGCCACACAAACCACGAGCGCCGTTCTGTGCGGGCGTCAGCCGCGCCGAAGACCACAAACACGTCCGGCGTGACCACCTGCTTCGGGTTGCCTTCCTCGTAGTACAGAAACATATTCGCTGCCACGTACACGTCTGGGCGGTGGCGATAGAAAGTCCTGAGTAAACTATATAGAGTCAATATAGCGTGGACGTGAACGCCGGTTTCGGCTAAAGGTTTTCCATCCGAGGCGGGGTATTCGATTGGGCTGACTGGAGTTTGAGCAAGCATGGCGGCCTCGCTGGTAGACGATTATACAGCCAAATCGGCAATCACCAATCTCTATCTCGCCTCAAACAGGGCTTTTCCAAAGTCGTGGGAGCGGTTTGTAACTGCGATCCTTATGGCAAATCAGGCGGCCTATCGCGGATGCAATCCGCTCCCACGCCACATTAGGCGTTTTCTGTCAAGGGAAAATGGAAAAACCCTGGCCTCAGAGGGCCTTGAGCAACTCTTCCGCCTGCCTCAGCCGCGCGAGGCAGGTCGCCTTGCCGACGACCTCCATGCACTCAAACAGGGGCGGGCTGACGGTCTGGCCAGTGACGGCAGCGCGCAGAATGCCGAAAAGTTGTCCCGTCTTCAGGTCGAGTTCCTCGGCCAAAGCGCGCATGGGCGGCTCCATGGCGGCGTGAGTAAATTCCGGCAGAGTCTCTAATAGGGCGCGGGCGCGTATGACGGCCTTCAGGCTCTGCGCAGGCGTCAACCCTTTGGGCACCAACTCTTCGGGCTTGGGTTGCACGTCGTCACGGAAGAAGAAACCGGCGAAGTCCACCGCGTCATCCAGCGTGACGAGGCGTTCCCGGATGAGCGGCGCGACGCGGCGGAGCGTGGCGTCGTCGGGAGTCAGTCCGGCTTTCTCAAAGAAGGGCCTGATACGCGCGGCGAGGTCGTCCGCGCTCAGGCGGCGGATCCACTTGCCGTTGAAGTCGTCCAGTTTCTCAAAGTTCACGCGCGCCGCCGAGGGGGTGAGATGGTCGAGGTCAAAACGCGCCGCCATCTCGTCCAGCGTGAGCAGTTCTTCCTCCGCGCCAAACGACGCGCCCATCAGCGCAATCCAACTGTCCACGGCCTCCGGCAGGTAGCCCATCTCGCGCAGTTCCAGCACGAAGATGGATTGCTCGGAAGTCACGTCGCGCTTGCTCATCTTGCCCTTGCCGGAGGGCTTGAGGAACACCGAGAGATGAACCCACACTGGCTCCGGCCAGCCGAAGGCGCGGAGGATGAGCGCGTGGAGCGGGAACGTGCCGAGCCATTCCACCCCCCGAAAGACGTGCGTGACGCCCATCAAGTGGTCGTCCACCATCGCGGCCAGGTGATACAGCGCCAGGCCGTCGGACTTGACGATGATGTAATCGTCAATCGCCCGGTTCTCGACGGTGATCTCGCCGCGCAGATGATCGCGGACGGTGGTGACGCCCTCTTTGGGCGTCTTGAAGCGGATGGTGAACGGCTCGCCCCGGGCGGCGCGCCCGGCGGCTTCCGCCCGGTCGAGGCGGCGGCAGGTCCCGTCGTATTGCGGCGGCTCTTTGCGCTTTTTCTGCGCCTCGCGGACCTGGTGCAAGCGTTCCGGCGTGCAAAAGCACCGGTAGGCGTGGCCGGAGTCGAGCAATTGCTGCGCGTATTGCAGATAAATTTCCTTGCGCGCCAGTTGGGTGTAGGGCGCGTGCGGGCCGCCCACGTCAGGGCCTTCGTCCCAGTGAATGCCCAGCCAGCGCAGGGCGGCCTTGAGTTCCTCCAGCGCTTCGGGCGTGCTGCGCTTCAAGTCGGTGTCTTCGATGCGCAGGATAAACTGGCCGCCGGTCTGCCGGGCCAGCAGGTAGTTGTAGAGCGCGGTGCGCGCCCCGCCGATGTGGAAGCGGCCGGTGGGGGAAGGCGCGAAACGGACGCGGACGGGATGCATACAAGTTCCTTGAGTTCCCTGAGTTCCTTGAGTTCCTCCAGCAGGAACCGGAGGGGGCTCAAGGAACTGAAGGAACTCGGCCTGCCTCAAAATTCGATTTGCTTATGCCGCAAGATGACCGATTCGACCAGGCCGATGCTGAAGAGGAAGGTCCACAGCGAACTGCCGCCGTAGCTCACAAAGGGGAGGGGCGAGCCGGTGACCGGGAGCATGTTCATGTTGGAAGCGATGTTGGAGAAGGCTTCGAACAGGATGACGGTGCCGACGCCGAAGCAGATCAGCTGCCCGTAGCGGTCGCGCGCCTGCCGGCCGGCCTGAAAAATGCGCAGGATGACGAAGACGAACATCAGGACGGTGAGCACGGCGCCGACGAAACCCAGCTCGTGCGCGATGGTGGCGAAAATGTAATCGGTGTGGCGCACTTTGAGAAAACGGGATTGCACCTGGCTCCCCACGCCATACCCCTGCCCGGCCCACCCGCCGGAGCCGATGCTGATGAGGGCCTGGGTAATGTTGTACGTCGCGTCCCGGAACTCTTGGGACTCGGGCGAGGCCAGGAAGAAGAGGACCACGCGCTGGGCGATGTAGCGCGCCTCGTCGGATTGCAGCGCGACGAAGAAGCCGGCGACGCCGATCAGGGCCGCGCCCGCGCCCAGGAGCAGCAGATGACTCAACCGCAGGCCGGCGGGCCACAACAGCGCCAGCCAGAGGACGCCGTAGAGGATGCACGTGCTGAAATCCGGCTGGGCGGCGATGAAGAGCACCGGGACGCCGACGTAGACGCCCGTCCTCGCGATGAAGGGGAGGCGGTGCATCTGGTCCGGGTGTGTGACCAGATAATGGCCCAGGCTCAGCACCATGATGAATTTGCCGATCTCGGAGGGCTGCAGGTTGTAGAGGCCGCCGAAAAGGGGAATCCAGCGGTTGGCGCCGAATACGGCGTCGCCCAGCAGGGCCACCAGCGCCAGCAGGAACAGCAGCGCCGCGTACAGCCAGCCCGAAACCCGCCCCCAGAAGCGATAATCAATCGCGCTGACGACGGCCAAAATGAGGAGGCCCGTGAGCGCAAACAGCAGCTGGCGGCTCAGTTCGCGCGCGCCCGCGTCGGGCGAGGTCAGCACCGCCGAGCGGATCATCGCCAGGCCGAAGAGGATCAACAGGGCGACCGCGCCGAGCAGCCAGAAGTCAAAGTGCCGCCAGATTTTCACTTTCTTCGTTTCCGTCCACCGCTCGGCGCGTCGAGCAGGGGGATGTTCGCCACCAGCCGGTTCTCGCGCTGGCTCTGAGTCAAATTAATTTCCACGCCCTCGCGGTCAATGTCCACGTGCCGGGAGATCACCGCGATAATCTCGTCCTTCAGCGTTTCGAGAATGGCCGGGGACAGGTCGGTCCGGTCGTGGATCAACACTAATTGCAAACGCTCCTTCGCGGTCTGCGCGCTGGGGGGCGTGCGTCCAAAAAGCCGGTCGAAGAAACTGCTCATCTCAACTGCCTCCTCCTCACTCCGCTGCGCTTCGGGGGACTCGTCATCCCGCCTTGATGAACCGCTCGGCCAGTTTTTGCAGAAGATTTTTGTTGTCTTCGAGCGGCATGAACGGAACGTCCTCGCCCCTGAGCCGCCGCGCAATGTTGCGAAAGGCCTGTCCGGCGCGGTTCTTGTCGTCCATCGCCGCCGGGGCGCCGCGGTTGGTCGAGACCAAAATGCCCTCGTCCTCCGGGATGACGCCGAGCAGCGGGATGGCCAGGATGTCGAGCACGTCTTCGGTGCTGAGCATGTCGCCGCGCTTCACCAACTCGATCTTCACCCGGTTGAGGACGAGGTAGCCGGGGCCTTTCTCCTCGGCCTCGATCAGGCCGATGACCCGGTCGGCGTCGCGCACGGCCGAGACCTCCGGGTTGGTGACGATGAGCACCTTGTCCGCCGGGGCAATCGCGTTGCGGAAGCCGCGCTCGATGCCGGCCGGCGAGTCGATCAAGATCCAATCGAAATCGGGGCGCAAATCATTGCACACCTTGATCATGTCCGAGGGGCTGACGGCGGCTTTGTCGCGCGTCTGCGCCGCCGGGATCAGGCTCAAATCCGGTAAGCGCTTGTCTCTGATCATCGCCTGTTTCAGCCGGGCGCGCCCTTCCACGACGTCCACCAGGTCGTACACGATGCGGTTCTCCAGGCCCATCACCACGTCCAGGTTGCGCAGCCCGATGTCGCCGTCCAGGCACACGACTTTCGCGCCCGCCGCCGCGAGGGCGACGGCGATATTCGCGGTCGCCGTCGTTTTGCCGACGCCGCCTTTGCCGGACGTGAGGGTTACCACTTTGCCTGGCATCGCACCTTCTCCTCGCAACCTCATTTACCTTTTGTGCTCCAGCGTTCGGCGATGATCTGCCCATTCCTGATCCGCGCCATCTCCGGCTTCGGCTCGCCCTTCCGCGCCGGGGAGGTGGCGATGTAGTGAGCGATCCGCAGTTGGGTGGGCGAGAGGTCGAGAGCGCACACGACCGCGTTGTCGTCTCCATTCGTCGAAGATCCCTGAAGCGTAGCGGAAGGGGCGCCCGCGTGGACCACGCCCCGCAGCCGGCCCCACACGACGACGTTCCCCCCGGCCACAATCTCCGCGCCCGGGTTCACGTCCCCGATGACGACCACGTGCCCGCTATGCCGCACACTACGCCCCGACCGGAGCGTGCGGCGCACCAGCACTGCTTCGTCGCGCGCTTCTTCGGGGTCAATCTCTGGGTCAGGCCGGGCCGCTGATATGTTCGCCGGCAGGCTGACGAGCAGGCCCAGCGCCTGGGCGGCGTTCACCGTCGTCGGCGACTCGCTCAACACGGCCCACAGGTTGACTTTCCGTTCTGAGAGCGCATCGCGCGGCCGCCCCAGGTCCGCCGCCGAGAGCGCGCGCGGCCCCACCCCCAACGCGAGTTTGGCGCCTTTGAAAAAGTCGGAGGCGTGATCTATGCGCTCCAATAACGTCTGGGATACGGCAATCCAGTTTTCGCCGCCGCCCAACGTCACCAGCAAACCTTCGCGAATTCCTTTAATCGTGAGGAGATCCGACATGGGCGTGTCCCGTCCCTTCGGCCCGGTGAGCGAAAGCCGAACCGTCAGGGCAGGTTCGTGAGCGGCGATTATAGCATTAGAAAATCCCAAATCCCAATGACCTGATCCAAAATCCACTCTTCACTCTCTAACTAAATTCTCACTTCACAGTCAACCCCGACAGCACCACTTTGTCGTCCACTGGCGCGCCGTCGGCGTTGAGCACGAGCACGCGCTCGAGGGTGTCCAGCAGGTAGAGGCCGACATGCACGGTGTACTGGCCTGGCGGCGCGTCGGGATTGAACGGGACAGCGTACGGGCCGTCGGCGATCACCTCGCCAGGCTCCCACGACGAGGTAAGCCGCGTCCCCTGCACGGGCCAGTAATCCACCTGCCCGTACAGCCGTCCATCCGGCCCGACCAGATGCACGAACACGGTGTAACTCTCGGACATGCTTTGCAACCCCTGCCATTCAAGGATAACTTTGACGAGTTCGCCGCGCGTGACGTCGGGCGTCTCCAGTGTTGCGCGGCGCAGGAGTAGTTGGTTATTGAAGTTGATCGCGCCCTCGGCAATCGCCTCGCCCTCTAACCGGACCGAGGGGAGAGCGCAAGAGAGCGTGGGGGGGGCCAGCCAGCCGCAGCGCGCGGGTTCGCCGCTGCTCACGGCGAGGTCGAGATGATCGCCCGTCGCCGGCGCGGTCAACGGGTAGGCTTGTGGGACGATAGCCCCGACCGGCCAGGCCGCAATCGAGCGCGTCTCCCCAAAGGCAGTCACAGTCTCGGACGCCCCACGCAGCCAATAGAGGACGACTTCCAGGCGCGAACCCGGCGCGGCCGACTCGGGCGCGGCGTAGCCCAACAGCCATTGTTCGCCCAGCCGCGCGCGCCACAGATGCGGGGGTTGGGGCGTGGCAGCAGCATCCCAGGCCGCGGGAAGGGGAACGTGCACCCGGGCCGCCTCCACCCAGCCCGAATCCCCAGGGGATGCTTCGCGATCGGCCGACGGCTGAAACGGCGGGAACAGGCCCACCTCCAGACGATGTTCGCCGGGCGGCAGGTCTGGCGTCAGCGGGATGGCGTAGAAATCGGAGATGTATTCGCCAGGTCGCCAGGCGTTCGTCGGGTAGAGGCCATCCACCGGCACATGGCCCGCGCTCTGCCACTCGACTTGCCCTTCGGCGCCGCTCAGGACAGGCCCACCAGGGCCGCGCAGGCGGAGATAAACGAGCAGGTTGGCTTGCGGCTGGTCTTCGGCGCGCCAGTAAAGCGTCGCCAACAACAGGGGTGACGCACGGTCGTGCGTCACTACAAACGGCGACGCACGGTCGTGCGTCACTACAAACGGCGACGAGGGGGACGTACTATCTTGCGTCACTACGAACGACTCGTCCAGCGTTTCGACCCGGCTGCCGATTAACCGAATGTCTTCGGCGAGTGTGACCGCTTCGCGGAGCGGGTGGGCGACGTCTGGCGGCGTCGTGAACGGCTGTAGGGCGACCTCGGGCAGCGGGCCGACCGAGCGGAGCGAATAGGCCGCGAACACGCCGGGCAGATAGCGGCCCAGATAGACGGTCTGCCCGGCGGCCAGGCGCTCGTCGAGCAGCGCGCGGTAACTCGCCTCGTCCGGCAGGAGGACGAGGTCGAGGTCGGGCCGCACGCCCTCGACGGCCTGCAAATAGTAAAGCGGCGCCAGGCGCTTGGGGTCGGCGAGGATGGTCGCCCCGTGCGCCAGCGGCTGACGCAGCGTGTATTGGCCCAGGGGGTAGTTACCCCAGGCCGTCGAGCGATCCACCTTGGGGAAGGTGAGCCAGAGGGAACTGAGCGGCAGGAGGCAGAAGGCGGTGAGCAGGAGGGTGGTGGCCGCTTCGCGTGACGCGCTTGCAAGGGATGGCTGATGGCTGACCGCTTCGCGTGATGGCTGATGAGGGACGCTTGGGCGGGATTGCGTAATGAGTAAGGTGTAATGAGTAAGGCGTAATGAGTAATCCAGGCCCAGGCCGATG
>DAOTXG010000112.1:0-1860 GCA_034435515.1 Anaerolineales bacterium | reverse complement strand
GGCCGGGCAAAATGCGCGGATCGTGTTGCAGGCAGAGGAAGTATTCCGGGACCAGGAATGGGCACTGCGAGACCACTACATGGCTGAGAACATCCGCTGGCTGCTGGACGGGGCCGGGCCCGAGGCGAAAATCATCCTCTGGGCGCACAACGCCCATGTCGCTGATACGTCTGACGAATATGGTGCAAGGATGGGGCGCTATCTGCGCGAAATGTTTGGCGAAGAGATGGTCATCTTCGGGTTTGCCTTCAACGAAGGCCAGCTCAGCGCATTTGGCTACAATGTCAAATCCGGCGCAGCAACCGGCCCGCTCCAGGCGTATTCAGCCCCGCCGGCACCGCCCGGAACTTTCGAATGGTACGCGCATAGCGCCAACATCCCTGCCTTTATCTTGAACCTGAAAGGGTTGAGCACAGATGACCCCGCTGCGGCCTGGCTGAGACAGCCTCTGCTGTTTCGCTTGGTCGAGGCCGCCTACGACAGCAGTGCTCCGAATGAGGTCTTTCATGAATCCAACTTGCCCCAAGAGTATGACGCGATGATCTACATTAGACGTTATCGGAAATAACTTAAAATAGGTAAATGCTTGAATACACAAAATTAAAACAGAATCGCCACAAGTTTCTTGCTCTGACCGGATTGACGGTCAAGGAATTCAAAGCGTTGCTCCCGGCATTTAGCGAAGCCTACCGGAACAAATATGAAGGCAACCAAACTCTGGCGAGACGGAAGCGCAAACGACAAGCGGGGGGTGGGCGGAATGGTCAACTAAAAACAATGGAGCAGAAGCTGTTGTTCATCTTGGTGCATCAAAAAACGTATCCGCTGCAAGTTGTGCTGGGCGAGTTGTTTGGCTTCAGTCAATCGAGCGCGAACGAATGGGTTCATCGCTTGTTGCCTATATTGCGAGAGGCCTTGACCGCGATGGGCGTGATGCCCGAACGCGAGGGACGCAAGTTTGCCCAATCCGAACGCGGAAAGCGTGAGCCGGCGGATTACATTATTGATGGCACGGAGCGTCGCCGCCAAAGGCCAAAAAAGCCTGAAAAACAGGCGATTCATTACAGTGGCAAGAAAAAGATGCATAGTGATAAGAATGTGGTCATCGTCAACACCCGCTCGAAGCGGGTCGGTTACTTGAGCCCGACCCAGGCGGGCAAGACGCATGATAAGAAGGTCGCCGACCGCGAACAGATCGCTTATCCGCGGAAAGCCACGTTGCGCAAAGATACCGGCTTTCAAGGTTATGAACCGAATGTCAAGCACTCCTACCAGCCGAAAAAAAACCAAAGGGCAAAGAACTGACCCCGCGCGACAAGCGACACAATCGTGCCCTGTCGCGTATCCGGGTGAGAGTCGAGCATGCCATCTCAGGTATCAAACGGTCACGGTGTGTCAAGGATACGCTTCGCAACACCCAGCCTGGCTGTTCAGATCGTTTCATGGAACTGGCAACAGGTTTGCACAATTTGCGTGTTCGTCATCGCAAGCGTCGCCTGCGGCGATGAGGTGAAATCCTTATTTCCGATAACGTCTAATTTATCCGCAGATTTCGCAGATGTTCGCAGATTTCCAAAATAATCTGCGAACATCTGTGAAAATCTGTGGATCGTTATTGGATTGTTTCGGCCAGTTGGCTGAGGACAAACCGGACGCTGGTTTTGCGCGAGGCGGTGCAGGGCAGGATCGGCGTTTCCGGGTCGAGGCCGAGGACGCGGTGGAGTTTGGCGGGGGCGAGCGCGCCGTCGAGGTCCTGCTTGTTGGCGGCCACAATGTGCGGGACGGCATTGGGCGTCATAAACTCGTCGAGCAGTGCCCGGACTTCGGGGAAGGTGTCCTGAGCAGTGGCGTCCACCACCA
>DAOTXG010000111.1:0-7294 GCA_034435515.1 Anaerolineales bacterium | reverse complement strand
TTTGGCTTCGTCACGCTGGCCGACGAGTACGCCACCGGCTCCAGCCTGATGCCGCAGAAGAAAAACCCCGACGTGTTGGAACTCGTGCGCGGGAAAGCCGGGACGCTGATCGGCCACCTCACCGGCCTGCTCGCCACGCTCAAAGGCTTACCCTCGGCCTACGACAAAGACTTGCAGGAAGACAAGCCGCCCGTGTTCGCGGCCTTTGACGCGCTCGACTCGATGCTGCCCGTCCTCGCCGGGACGATCTCGACCCTCACGCTCCACGCCGACCGCATGGCCGCCGCGCTCGACGCCTCCTTGCTCGCCACCGAGCTGGCGGATTACCTCGTCCGCAAGGGCGTGCCTTTCCGCCAGGCGCACCACGTTGTGGGACAGGCGGTTCAGATGGCTCAAGGCGGCAGGCTGGACAGCCTGGGTCTGGACGAGTTGCGCGAATTGAGTCCGGCTTTTGAGGCGGATGTCCAATCGGTCTGGAATGTCTGGGCGGCGGTGAACCGCCGGGCGGCGATGGGCGGCGCGGGCGCAGAGGCCCTGCAGGCGCAAATCCATCAGGCCAGGGCCGTCCTGCACGTAGCCAGTTCCGGCTAATCGGTTCTGTGTGTGTGCACGGAGAGGCTGTCAGGCAGACCGACGCGGTTTCCAAAACCGCGCCGGTCTGCTCGCTCACTCGGCTCGGTTAGTCGCCGGTTCCAGCCGATGATATAATTCTGGGGCTTGCCAGCGGCCGGCGGAAACACAAATCTCAAGGAGAAAAGAAGTGAACAAGAAGATCGTCAATACACTCTCAGCCTGTTTTCCGCACCCACAAAATCCCTTTGTTCGAACGGCAGTCCCAAAGGGATGCTTCGCGATTGCACTGCCGTCCGGGCCAACCGCAGTGCAACTGCGGCTGAAACTGCGGAAAATAGGCTTAGTCCTCGCCGCGCTCGTCCTGGCGGCGTGCGGCGGCGGAGCGCCTGCGGGCGTGAGCGTGAAGGCCGAAGACCTCAAGTTCACCCCCAACGCCCTCACCGCCAAGGTGGGCCAGGCCATCACCGTCAATATGCAGAACGCGGGCGCGCTCGAGCACTCGTTCATCATTGACGAACTGAACGTGCGGATGGAGAAAGTCCAGCCGGGGCAGAACGGTTCGGTCACCTTCACCGCCTCGACCGCCGGGACGTACACGATCTATTGCGACGTGCCCGGCCACAAAGAGGCCGGGATGACCGGGACGCTCACCGTCAATTAGGCCATGCCTCCCAGACGGCCAGCGCCGGGCGAGCACCCGGCGCTTCCGTTTTAAACCGGCCTCACGCCGCTTTCATCTGTTTCTTATACAATTGGGATAGGCTGCTGACAACATCCAATGGACCGCCAGCCGTTGTCCGCCGTCTTTCGGCCAGGCGGCGATGACCCGACGAGGAAACCGACATGAATAAGATTCTGCGCGCCCTACTGACCTGTGGCCTAATCGCCGTCACGAGCACAGTACTCTTCACCAGCGGCTTCGCCGTCGGGCATCTGACGGCCCGTCCCGAGGCGCTGCCCCGCCTGAGCCTGCCGTTTGACTCCGCCGAGACCCAGCCGACTGCCGCCGAGGAGAAATTCATGGCGCCTTTCTGGGAAGCCTGGGACCTCGTCCACGAGGAATACGTGGAACAGCCGGTGGACGACGTCAAACTGGCGCAGGGCGCCATCCGCGGCATGATCGCCGCCCTGGGCGACCCCCATTCCAGCTACATGAGCCCGGCCGAATACGAGATCGCGGTCGCCGATCAATCGGGCCAGTTGGAGGGCATCGGCGCTTACGTGGAGGGGGCCGACGAATACTTGCGCATCGTCTCGCCTTTCCCGGGGTCGCCCGCCGAGGCGGCCGGCCTGCGCCCCGGCGACCTGGTCGTCAAGGTGGACGGAGAGGACATGGCCGGGATGGGCGAAGTCGAGATCATCAGCCGGATCCGCGGCCCCGAGGGGACGACGGTGCGCCTTGCCGTTCAGCGAGAAGGCGAAACGGAACTGCTGGAATTCGAGATCGTGCGGGCCAAAATACACCTGCCTTCGGTCGAAAGCGAAATGCTGGAGGGCGGCGTGGCTTACGTGAAGATCAACGACTTTGGGGACAAGACCACGCCGGAGTTGAGAACGGCGCTGCGCGCACTCCTGGCGCAGCAACCGGCCGGTCTGATCCTCGACCTGCGCAATAATCCCGGCGGTTATCTGGATACGGCGATTGAGGTCGTCTCACAATTTGTCGCGGACGGCGTGGTCATGCGGGAGCGCTTCGGCGACGGACGCGAACGGACGTACGAGGCCCTGGGCGGCGGGCTGGCGACCGAGCCGCCCCTGGTCGTCTTGATTAACCACGGGTCCGCCTCCGCCTCCGAAATCGTGGCTGGCGCTATCCAGGACGCCGAGCGCGGCGCACTGGTCGGGGAGCAATCGTATGGCAAAGGCTCGGTGCAGAACTGGCACGACCTGCAGGGCGACAACGGCGCGGTGCGCGTGACCATCGCCCGCTGGCTGACGCCGGACGGCCGCTCGATCCACAAACTGGGCATCACCCCCGACGTGATCGTGGAAATGACTGAGGCCGACCGCGAGGCCAAACGCGACCCGCAGCTGGATAAGGCGGTTGAACTGCTCACTAAATAGTCGGGTGGTCGGCTGGTCGGCTGGTCGGGTGGTCGGCTGGTCGGGTGGTCGGGTGGTCAAGTGGTCGGGTGGTCGGATAGTCGGGTGGTCGAGTAGTCAAACAAGACTGACGGCTCGACTATCTGACTATTTGACCAGTTGGCCATCCGACTCATTGACTATTCGACTATCCGACGAACTGGCTACAGTTCCACAAAGTACGCTTCACACGCGCGGTCAATCAGCTCCTTGTTCAACGCGGGTTCCACGTTGAGATAGGAGGCGATGTCCAGGATTTGCTCGCAGATGTCGCGCGGGTGGTTGGAGCGCAGCTTGCGGTTGCGCTTGATGTACCACTCCTGCAGCAGGTAAGCCAGCCACTTGTCGTCGTAAGCCATCTTCTTGGCCGTAGCCACACGCTTGAATATCTCGCGGTACTCCTCGAAGGTGGGGTCCACGATCTCGATTTTATGGCGGATGCGGCGCAGGAAGGCCTCGTCCACCAGGTCCTTGGGCGGCAGGTTGGTCGAGAAGACCACCAGCACCTCGAAGGGGATGGTGATTTTGCGCCCGGTGTGCAGGGTCAGAAAGTCAATCCGGTTTTCGAGCGGCACGATCCAGCGATTGAGCAGGTCGCGCGGGCGCACCTGCTGGCGGCCAAAGTCGTCAATCAGGAACATCCCGCCGTTAGCCTTCATCTGGAACGGCGCTTCGTAGAACTTGTTCACGTCGTCGAACTGCAGGTCCAGTCCGGCCATCGTCAGTTCGCCGCCGACGATGATGAAGGGGCGTTTGATCTTGATCCAGCGGGTATCGCGCTTGAGCTTGCTGGGCTGCAGCGCGCCGGTGTTGCCCGTGTGCGTTTCTTCCTCTTTGAGCTCCGTGTGGTTCACATTGTCGTAGACTTTGATGACCTGCCCCTCCACGTCCACGGCGAAGGGGATGTACATCTCTTCCCCCAGGATCATCTCGCCGATGGCGCGGGCGATGGAGGTCTTGCCGTTGCCGGGCGCGCCGTAGAGGAAGAGCGACGTCCCCGAGTTGGCCGCCGGGCCGATGCGGGTGAACGTCTTCTCGCCGATGACCAGGTTCGACAGGGCGGCGCGCATGGCGCGCTGGTGCACCTGGATGCGCTTGGACGCCTGTCTGCGAATGGCGTTGATATAGGTCTCGATGAGCACCGGCGTCGGGCCGGCGTACTGGTTGCGGGCCATGGCTTCGCGGGCGCGTTCGATCCCCAGGCCGGTGATGGCGTACTGATAAGCGCCTTCGCCAAAGCCGCCGGAGCCTTTGACCTCGACCAGCTTTTCGCGCTTCAAAAACTCGAGGATTTGATCCACGATGCCGACGAAGGGCAGGGTCATCAGGTCGGCGATGCGGAAACCGGTCAGGTAGCCGCTGTTATATACAATTTTCAGCGCCAGGTCCGACAGGTAATTCAGGGACAGGCCAGTATCTTCCAGCTTGCTCAAGGGCGGCGGGACGAACCTGTCACCGCCCACGGGCGCCGCCGCCGGGGCCGGCGCAGAGCGCGCGGGGCCGGGCGGTGCGGCTCCCAACTGTTGCTGGGGGGGGCGCACTGCCGCTGGAGGCGGCGCAGCCGGACGACTCGTCATTCAGTAGCTCCTCGGAGTTAAAACCTTAGACCAATCTACATTGGAGATTATAGCACCCGCCAGAATCGGACGCAAAAGCGCGCCTTGCTTACCCCTCCCGGCGCCCCTATAATTGCGCTCCATGCGACTTTCCATAGTCATCCCTTGTTATAACGAACGACAAACCGTGGCCGGCGTCATCCAAAGTGTCCAGGTAGTCGTCCCCGCCGCCGAGATCATCGTCGTAGACGACGGCTCGACCGACGGGACGCGTGACATTCTCCGCGAGGTGGACAGTCGGCCAAACTTGCATCTCATCTTCCACGAGAAAAACAGCGGCAAGGGCGCGGCCGTCCGCACCGGCATCGCCGCCGCCACCGGCGACGTCATCCTCATCCAGGACGCCGATCTGGAATACGACCCGCGCGACTATCCCGCGCTCCTGCGCCCCATCGAGGAGGGCAAGGCCGAAGTGGTTTATGGCTCGCGCTTTCTCGGCGGGCCGCGCAAGACGATGATGTTCTGGCACATGGTCGCCAACATGCTCCTGACCTTGATGACCAACATCCTGTATGACACCATCCTCTCGGACATGGAAACCGGTTACAAAATCTTCAAGGCCCAGGTGCTCAAAGGCGTCCCCTTGCGCTCGCGCCGGTTCGACTTCGAGCCGGAGGTGACCGCCAAAATCCTCAAGCGCCGCTACCGCATCTACGAAGTCCCCATCTCCTTCAACCCGCGCGAATACTCCGAGGGCAAGAAAATCGGCCTGCGGGACGCCTTCGAGGCGGTGTGGGCGCTGCTCAAATACCGCTTTGTTGATTAACGTTCTGGCTTTGCTCGCCGCCGCTCTCCTGCGCTCGCTGCCCCTGCTCGACAACCGCTTTCATCCCGACGAAGCCCTGTACGCCTACTTCGCGCGGCTGATCGCCTCGGGGCGCGACCCGCTGTTGTCCAGCGTCGTCGTGGACAAGCCCCCGCTGTCCATTTATCTCAACAGCCTCAGCCTGCTGGTCTTCGGCGGTAACGAGTTCGCCGCGCGCCTGCCGAACTTTTACGCCAGCCTGGTCGGCGTCGCGTTGTCGTACGCGCTGGCCCGCCGCCTGTACGACTCCCCAACCGCCCAGGCAGCCGCCTGGGTCTGCGCGCTTTCGCCTTTTGCCATCCTCTTTTCCATCACCGTCTTTATTGACCCCCTCGTCACGGCCTTTGTGCTCTGGGGTCTGTGGACAGCCGCCCGCCCGGGGCCAACAGCGGTTACTCGTTGGAATGCGTTAGCCTTCGCTTTGGCCTTCGCCACGAAACAGACGGCGTTGATTTTTCTGCCGCTGGCTCTCGGTCTGAGGCTGTTGTCTGCGCCTCCCACGGCCTCGCCCCGACAGGCGCTCCGCCATCTGGCGGCGGACGCGCGCCCTCGCCTGATTGCCTTACTCCTCGCCGCGCTCATCATCTTCGGTTGGGATTTCCTGCGCCGCGCGCCCATCGGGTTCTGGGAACAGGGCTACGCCGACAACTGGCCGGGACGCCTCGTCCGCGCCAACGAAGTGCTCCCTCGCGCGCGGGCCTGGCTCGACTGGCTGCGCTACTTCACCGGCTCATCCACGCTCAATCTGCTTCTCCTCCTCGGCCTGCCGTCTCTGTTGGCGAGTGCTATCCGCCGCCCCTCCCGCGCCTCGCTGGCCGATCTGCTCCTCGCAGGCTATCTTCTGTTTTACCTGGCTGCCTACTGGCTGCTGGCTTTCAACGTGTGGGATCGCTACCTCCTGCCAATCCTGCCTTTATTCGCCATCCTCTTCGCCCGGATTGCCTGGCTGATGGCTGATGGCTTATGGCGTATCACCGATGGCTTATGGCGTATCGCTGATCGCCTATGGCATATCGCAAACCTTCTCCCGCTCCTCCTCTCTCTCTTCCTCATCTACCCAGCCATCGTCGCCGCGCGCTCCGGGTATCCTGTCGGCGGCGACCACGGCGCGTACGAGGGCATTGACAACGCGGCGCGGTTCATCCAGGCGCTGCCGGAGGGCGGCGTGCTCTACGACCATTGGTTGAGCTGGCAATGGAACTTTTATCTCTTCGACGGCCCGCTTTACGTCGCGTGGTTCCCCACCCCCGACGCGCTCGCGACCGACCTGGCGGCCTTTGGGCGAGTCTCGCCGCGTTATCTCGTCGTGCCTGCCTGGGAAGCCGATACCGAAGTCCGCGCCGCCGCCGCGCAAGTTGGCTTTGAATTCGTCCCGGTGCATACTTCTGCCCGCCGCGACGGCTCGACGGCGTTCGTCGTTTATCAACTCGTCTCGACAAGGAGATAGAACATGGAAAGAATCAACATCGCCACCGGCACCCCCTGGGAGCCTATCGTCGGCTACTCGCGCGCCGTGCGCCTCGGCCCCTTCGTCCACGTCTCCGGTACGACGGCGACAGACGCGAACGGCCAGGTCGTCGGAATCGGCGACCCCTACGCGCAGGCTGTCCAGACGCTCAAGAACGTCGAGTCCGCGCTGCGCCGCGCCGGGGCCGAGCTCAGGCACGTCGTCCGCACGCGCATCTACGTCACCGACATCGGCGATTGGGAGAAAGTCGGCCGGGCGCACGGCGAATTCTTCGGGAGCATCCGCCCGGCCACGAGCATGGTCGAGGTCAGCCGCCTCATCGTCCCCGAGATGCTCGTCGAGATCGAAGCCGACGCTTACATTGCTGATTTGTGATTGCGGATTGCGGATTGGTGAGGCCCGCTTCAAAAGTCCGGCTCGCCTCATGCGCCACCTCCTGACCTCAGGTCTCCGATTTCCAACTTCCAACTTCCACCCTCCACCCTCCAGTTTTGGGATTTGGATTTTGGGATTTGGGATTTTCCTTCTTTTCTTCTGGAAGCTCGCCTTCACGAATCTCATTTTTGCGCGAGGCGACACCTTCCTCTATTTCTATCCCTACTGGGATTACCGCGCCCGCGTATTGCTCTCCGGCCACCTGCCGCTGTGGAATCCGTACCTCTTCATGGGCGCGCCCTTCCTCGCCAATCCGCAGGCCGGGGTGCTTTACCCGCTCAACTGGCCGCTCGTCTTTTTCCCCGCGCCCGTCGC
>DAOTXG010000110.1:0-12450 GCA_034435515.1 Anaerolineales bacterium | reverse complement strand
GGCCGGGCCTGGCGAGGTGGCCGGGGGCGCGGTCGGCCCGGGGCCGAAAAGGTTGCAGGCGAGCGAGGCGATCACCAGCAGGGCGAGCGCCAACCACGAGCGTGAAGGGCGTTTCGTGTGCATTCGGGAACTCCGTGAGACGGCGCCTTCAAACTCGCTCAAAGTCCGCGTCGTCGCGGACGTTCCCCGCCGCGAGGACGCGGCTGGGAGCATTTGAGGACGCTCTCTGTGACAGAAGGGGGGCTGAGGTTATAACGTCTCCCGCGAACTAATTGTTCCGGCTATACCTTCCGAATTATACCTCTCTCGCCTGGCCCGCCAGGCGGATGCTGCCGAAGGTGCGTTCTAATACCTGCGCGTTGGCGTCGAGCACTTCCGGCGCGGCGACGACGACGAAGAAATAAGAATGTGAGCCGAGGCGGGCGTACACCAGCCGGACGACGATGCCGTCTCCCTGCCGGGTCTGGCCCGACAGGTCGGCGCTCTGGGCCGTGAGGTCGTCGGCCAGCCGGACGGCGCCTTGCGATTGCACCCGGAGATTGTCGAAGGCGGCGGCCGCCGCCGTGCTCATAAACGCCCTGATCTGCTCCTCGAACGTCCGCTCCTCGACCTCGACCGTGCTGTAACCCAGGAAGAGCAGGCCAGTATCCAGGTCGTTCAGAAGCACGCCCGTGTCATCTTCATTCACGATCTGCCAGTTGGCGGGATAGGTGAACGAAAAGCCGGCCTTGAGGTGCGAATAATAACCGGGTGGAGTAAGGGTAGGGGGCGGTGTGGGCGTGCGGGTCGGTTGGCGGGTGGACGTGGGCGCGCGACTGCGCGTCGGCGAGGGGAAAGGGGTGGCCGTGGGGAGCGGGCTGGGGGTGAGCGTCGGGGCAGTCGGCGGCGTGGATGGCGATTGGCAGGCCGTCAACACCAGTCCGAGCAGCAGGACAGACCAGACATTGAAACGGCGCGCCGACGCCGGAACGCGCCAGTGCGTGCGGGATAACCTGGGCCGCCCACTCGTGCTCGCCGGGCGGGATGCCGACCGCGAAGCGTGTCCCAACACAATCTTGATTATACCCCGGTCGTGAATCCACGAAGGGACACGAAGTTTCGTGTCCCTTCGTGGAGAAAAAAGCGTGTTGTGGGACTGCGGAGAATCTGGCGGAAACGGTCAGGGGACGGGAAGGGGCATGCGCTCCGCGGCGAAACTGAGGATGCGGGCGGCCAGCTGGCCGTAGTCGTAGCCGGCGGCGCGGCCCGAACGCGCGAAACCCCCTTCCATCGTAATGTCAGGGTTGGCGTTTACGTCGAGGACATAGGGCACGCCGTTGCGCACGCGCATGTCAATCCGCCCGTAATCGCGCAGGCCGATGGCCCGGTAGGTTTTGAGCGCCGTCTTTTCAATGCGGCGCTTGAGGGCCGGGTCAATCTCGGCCGGGCAGCGCACGCCCGTGAGGCGGTAGGCCTCCGAGTCGGGATTCCACTTGGCGTCGTAACTGCACAGCCGGTCGTGATAATCGGGGAAGACCGAATAATCAATCCCGCCGATGGGCAGGACGCTCAGGTCGCCGCCATTCCCCCACACGCCCACGTTGTACTCGACGCCGTCAATGAAATCCTCGACCAGCGCCGGGCACTTCCACGTATCGAGCACGTACTGGACTCTTTCCTTGAGCTGTTGAGGCGAGTCCACGACGGCGTCGCGCGTGATGCCGAAGGAGCAGTGTTCGTGGGCCGGTTTCACCAGCGCGGGGTAGCGCCGCCAGCCGTTGAGCGCCGCGCGGTCGTAGAGTTTGGAGACAGGCGTGGGGATTTTGTGCTGGAGCAGAAAGACTTTCGTCTCTTCTTTGTTCTGCGAGAGCAGGAGCGTCCGCGCGTCCGAGCCGGTGTAGGCGAAGCCCAGCTCGTCGAGGACGTTAGTGACGGTGCAATAGTCATTGGGGTCATCGCCCAGGCCCTCGCACCAGTTGAAGACCACATATTCATGGGGGTCAAAGGCGCTGAGGGGGCCGGCGACATCCCGGGTGTAGAGGGCAAGCGGGGCGGCGTCTATGCCCAGCGCGCCGAGACTGCGCTGCAACCGCCCGACGGCCTCGTCCGAGATCATCGTGTCGTCGGGCGTCCAGTTGGTCAGGATGCTATACAAAATGATAACCTTGAAGGTTCGACGTTTATCAACCTCCAGGGCTTGTTCAGTGAGCAGTGCCATTCTTGCCTCCCAAGGTTGACCGCCCTGCCAGGCGACCGACCTTATTTAGGGAAAGAAGTCTCCTTCCCGCCAGATATGCCGGTCATTATTTAAACTCGACATAGGCATATTAGCATAACTATTAGTCAAGTCAATACCTTCTTGACTTAAAATTTTCGTTTGAATTTTAGTAGGGGCGACCCTTGCGGTCGCCCCCCTCGCGGTCGCCCACCCCGCCCCGGCGCAGTTCATGCATGATGAACTGCCAGCGTGCCCGAGGTAGTCGGCGCGTTTCTGCTTTTGCCGCACGGCCCTGTTCCCCGCCACGACGATGCGCCGTCGGTAAACGTCACTTGCTCGCGGATCTGGTCGTCATTCCAGCCCGCGTCGTAGAGTTTGGGGAGGACGTACTGGCGGCAGGTATCGGCTTCGGACATGGAGGGTTTCCCTTCAATGCGAAGCGTTCCAAAACGGGGGGATGGTCAAGGTGGGGGCCGAGTCGCGGAACGTCGCGATCTTATTCCGCGCCGAACACCTGGTCAAAGAACTGCTTCTTGTCCAGTTTAGCCTGCCAGCGACGATGGCGTTTGACCGACTCCAGACGTCCGGCGCGGCGGAGGTTGAGAAAGCGCGCGGTTTCGACTGGGCCGAGAGCCTTCATCAGGGCTTCCACCCCACGTTCAATCAGTTCTTCCTCGGTCAAGTAGCGTGTCGTCTTCATTTCAGGTTCTCCTTTTTGCAATGTTGAAGTATAGCCGTGCGCGGGGAGCAGGGCAAGGAGGGGTTTGAATCACTTGTGCAACCCGGTAGAATGTAACTGATCCTGGCAGTGATGAACTGACATTGCCCATACATTGTGACTTTACTCGCCACAAAACCGTTATAAAATATGCTCACCTGGTGAGCGTGGGAAATTCGCTATGCCGGAAGCAAACTCCGACCTCCAGAAAAAACTGGATAGCCTGCTCCAGTCCAACCTTGATCGCGGGGCGCTGCGGCGCGAACTGGAAACGCTGGCGCAGGAGCGCGCGTTTCGGGACCTGGCCCCCCTCTGGGCGCCCGCCCTCTTCGCCCGCGACGCGTACTTCTTCGAGACCTTCCTGCTCCGCCACTTAGATGGCAACCGCCACGCGGAGGTCATCCGCGCCCTGCTCCCGCAGGCAGAAGCCGGGGAGCACGATACGCTGTTCCAGGGGCTGTACGGCAAGCTCGTCGCTACAGCAGATTGGCAAACCCGGGGGCGCGAGTGGAACAAGGAAATCCTCGCCCTCGCCCAATCATCTGAGTCGGATGAGCGCGTGCTGCGCACCGTGCAGAGGCGCGAGGTGCGCCGGGCGTGGTGGTTGAGCCTCGCCGAGGAAACTGCCCTCGCGCTTTACCACCGCAACCCGGCCCTGTTCCGCGAGTTCATTCAGAATCACGTCCAGCGCGGCTGGGGGCGCGAGCGCCAACCCTTTACGAAACTGCGCGAGGCAGCGCAGCAAAGACGCGACGACGAATTCTACTGGTTCCTCTTCCGCCGCTTCGCCGACGAGCGCGAGTGGCAAGAAGAACTGCGGCGGCTATTTCAGCAAGAGGTACCGGCCAGCCGGATTTCCGACGAACTGCGCCAACGGCATCTCGAATATGCCTGGGACGTCGACGCCAGCCTGCTGGTGGACTTCCTGGAAAAGTACGGCGCGGCGGTCTGGCCCTACGTCGAAAGCAATGTGCACTGGATCGGGCGCAAAGCCGAACAGCGCCTGCTCCGCGCCGTCGAGCGCCTCGGCGACGAGACGCTTTACTGGGGCGTCTTCTTCAAGGTGGGCAGCCCGCTGCGCTGGAATGAAGCCCTGCGCGATCTGCTGAAGAAGCCGATCTCCAACGACGTCCTCTGGCTTGAACTCCAGCGCCGCACCCCGCCGGAACAGCGCTGGAATTGGTGGAATCTCGAACCTGACGTGGCGCTCGGTATCTACCAGCGTGACCGCGTCCTCTTCCGCCCGTTTTTGGAGCGGTTTGTCACCCACCCCGAGGGGACGTTGTTCGAAGAGGCAGAGCGGGCGCAGGACGACGAGTTCCTGGACTTCCTCAGTTTTCACCTGCTCCGGCAGGCCTCACAACTCGCCTCCAGCATTGCCTACGCCACGCGCAACCCCCGGTGGTATCGGTCAGAGCAGCGGACGAAGTGGGAGCAGGAACTTGAAGCGATCAGCCGGAGACTCATTGCGCGCTTCGACCGCCTGTACGCGCAGTCGCCTGAAACCTACATCCGCCGCGCGGCCAACATCCTCAGCCGCTACCGCGCGTTCGAGGTGTGGCGATTCAAGAACGACCGCGAGCACAACCCGGCCTTCGCTTACCTCTTTACCCAACACCGCGAGGCCTGGCATCAGTCGCCCGCCGGCATCCGCGAACTGCTGGAGTCGCCCAACATATACGTCCAGATTCTCGGCCTGGAGATTTTGAGCAGCGGCGGCGCGGAGGCGGCCCGGCGTGTGCTGGAAAACCTGCTCATGCTCCGCGCGCTGTTGCTGGGCCGCGCCAGGCGCAACACGAAAAAACTCGTGCTGCAATGCCTGGAGCAGGCCGCCCGGCAAGGCCCGGCGTTCGCCAGCCGCATCCTGCCCCTGCTCGAAGAAGCGATGGATTTTCGCGGCAAACGGGCGATTGACGAGCGGCTCATGGTGAGTTTCGTCCGCGCGCGGCGATACCAGCAAGTTCCTTCAGTTCCCTCAGTTCCCTGAGTTCCCTCAGTTCCCTTGCTTTCTCATGGAAGTCTCCCTCGCCTACGACCACCGCACCGCCGTCGTCGCCTCGCTCGAAGGCGCGGCATTGGATTTCGCCGTCAACGTGCGCCGCGCGCCGGTCGCGTTTCGGGGGCAGGTGAAAGAGCCGGTCTTGCTGCGGCAGTTATTGCTCGCCCTGCACAACGTCATCGTCGGCGACTTCCGCTGGCAGAGCGACGAAGAGTGGCTGCGGACGCTCGACCCGGTCATCACCGTCCACCCGGACCAACTGTTCTTCGAGGCCTTCAGCAACGACGAGTCCGTCTACGGGCGGCTGTCCGCGCCGTTCGAGGCGTTTGAGCCGGAGGGCGAGGCGAGTTTCGGGACGACGAACATTGACTTCACCTGGGGGCTGCGCGACGCTCTGCAAAGCCTGCGCACCTCGCGGCGGACGGTTTTCGCCGTCGGCCCCGGCGGGTTCGGCGTAAGCACCGCCGTCGGCGCGCGCGAGCGGATACACTTCGAGCGCAAAGTGAACGTGCCGGATGGTTGGGTCAAAGGCTTCCTGCAGGTGCAGGGCGCGCTGGCGATGCGCCCCTTCGTGTTCGACGTGCGCCCGGTGGACCTGCTCACGGTCATCGCCTTTTTCCAGGACAACAAGCCGCCGCGCCCGCCGCACGGCCTGCGCTACGAATTCCAGCCGGGCGAGCCGATCCGCATCGTGCTCGAACCGTGGGAGCAGCGTTTCACCTTGAAAGGCACGCGCTACACAGGCTATGCACGCACGGTGCGCCTGTGGGGGCGCAAGCGGATGGAACTGCTGCAAAGCGTTTTGCCTTACGCCGAGCGGGTCACCGTCGGCCTCCTGGGGCGCGGGCTGCCGCACTTCTACGTATGCCACTGCGGCGCCTATCAGTTCGTCCTCGCGCTTTCCGGCTGGACGCAGAACGACTGGTCGAAAGGCAGCGCCTTTGACCTGCTCGTCCCGCGCGCCGAGGCGGGGCCCGAACAGGTGGCGGCAGTGTATGGCGCGCTGGCCCGGCGGCTGGTCGCGCGGCGCTCCCAGATTGCGGACGAGGTTGGCTTGCCCGCCGGAGAGACCGAGCAGGCCCTGTTCCAACTCTGCCGCGCCGGGCGCGTCATCTTCGACCCGACGACGACGGCCTACCGGCTGCGCGAGTTGTTCGCCGAGCCGCTGGACCTGGCGGCCTTCTTCGCGCCCGACCCGCGCCTTGAAGTAGCGCGGGGACTGCTCGACGCCGGGCGCGTGTCGCTCCGCGAGGTGAGCGATCCTGACCCATCCCAGGGCGGTCGCCAGGAGACGCGCGCTACCGCCGTCGTTGAAGACGAGGCCGCTCACGAGGTCGCCGTCGCGGTGGACGGGAACGGGCGACTGCGGTTCGGGCGGTGCACCTGCCCGTTCTTTCAGAACAACCTGATGTCGCGCGGGCCGTGCGCGCACATTCTGGCGGCGCGCCTCGCGCTCGACGCGCGGGGTATTCCCGTCCCCGACTGGCCGCGTTACGACGTGGCAAAGGATTAGGGTGTTCGCCTGTTGAATCTACGGAATAGATCGCGTGGAGGCGCGATGCGTATTGCGTATTCCGTATTGCGTAAATGGAAGTGGAAACCGTGCGAGTGTAAAATGCTAAGTTGATCGTCGGCAGGGCAACCCGCGTTAGCCGACAGGCTGCGGCGTTACGCCGCGGCGGCGCGCTGAACCCAACACTTCTTCGCCGGTTCCCACCTTTCGCACAAGGTGGGACCCGCTCCAACGCAAGATCGTAACCGGGTTGCCCTGCCGTCCTTTTATCGTAGTAACGACTTCAGTCGTTACTCCAATCCTGGAAGATGAATGCGATGTGGCAACGACTCCGCTGGCGGCTGTCGGCGTTCTGGCGCCAAATCCGATTGCGCCTCCTCGTGCGCTGGCGCGGGTTTTGGCCGGTTCGCCCGACGGCCGTGAGCGCGCTGGAATGGCGCGACGAGTGGGAAGACCGGCAGGCGAAGCGACAGCAGGAACGCGAACAGCGCAAAGTCGAGCGCCGAGAGCGCGACCGCCAGTTTTTCGGCGAGGAGGTGTGGGGCGCGACGGAAAAGCACCGCCGGGCCGCGCTCGACGAGGCTCGACTCCAGCGTTTTGACCTGCCGGTTTTACGGGCCGAACAAGACCTCGCCGACTGGCTGGGGATTCCGCTCTCGCGCCTGCGCTGGTTCACCCGCGACCGGCCCGCCGACCGGGTCTGGCATTACGTCCGGTACGAAATCCCCAAGCGCGGCGGCGGGCAGCGCGTAATCCTCGCCCCCAAGCGCGAACTCAAGGCCCTGCAGCGCAAAGTCCTGGATGATCTGCTGGCAAAAGTCCCGGCCTCCGGGTGCGCGCACGGCTTCGTGCCCAAGCGGTCTATCGTCACGAATGCGGAGGCCCACGTAGGCCAACAGGTGGTCCTCAACCTCGACCTCAAAGACTTCTTCCCCAGCGTGACTTTCCCCCGGGTGCGCGGCCTGTTTATTTCGCTGGGGTACTCGTTCCCCGTCGCCTCGGCGCTGGGCCTGCTATGCACCGAGCACGAGCGCGAGGTCTTTGAGCGCGACGGCGAACGATTCTTCATTAGCGTCGGGCCGCGCTGTCTTGTCCAGGGCGCGCCGACGAGTCCCGCGCTGGCGAACCTCATCGCCTGGCGACTGGATCGGCGCCTGGAGGGCCTCGCCCGCAAACACGGCTTTGCCTACACCCGTTACGCCGACGACCTCACATTTTCGGGGGATGAGGCGGACGCGGCGCTGCGGATCCTCGACATCGCCCAGCGCCTCATCGGCGCCGAGCATTTCGCCGTCAACCGGAGCAAGACGCGCCTCTATCGCCGCTCCTCGAAGCAGATCGTCACCGGCCTGGTGGTCAACGACCGCCTGGGCGCGCCGCGCGCACTGCGCCGCCGCCTGCGCGCCATCCTGCACAACGCGCGCCGGACCGGGCTGGAAGCCCAGAACCGCCAAGGGCGCGCGAACTTTCGCGCTTACCTGGCCGGGCAGATCGGTTTCGTGCAGATGGCTAACGCGAAGCAGGCTGGGCGATTGAAGGAGGCCCTGCGGGTGCTGACGCGGTAGCGCTGAACGTGATAAACTGGCTTCATGCCAACCCCCCTCCAATCTGCTCTGACAGCCGCTTACGCGGCTGGCGGCCTCCTCCGTGACAAGTTCTTGCACCCGCGCGAAATAAAATCCAAAGGCTGGCGCGACATCGTCACCGACGCCGATTTCGCCGCGCAAAGGGCCATCCTGGAAATTCTCACAAAAGACTTCCCTGATTACGCTGTCCTATCCGAAGAAGAGCGTCACGACGCGCAGGCCGACCTGGCCGCGCCCGTTCCCACGTGGGTGATTGACCCGCTCGACGGGACCGCCAACTACGCGCGCCAGTTCCCCGCCTTCAGCGTAGCCATCGGGCTTGTCCATCAGGGCGAAATCCTCCTGGGCGTGATCCACGACCCGATGCAGGACGAGACTTTCTTCGCCGAGCAGGGACGGGGCGCCTTTATTCAATACGGCGGCGACTCGCCTCAGCCCATGCAAGTCAGCCGCGTCGCCGACCTGGACGATGTCTTCGTGGGCGTGGACTGGGCGCGCGATCCGGGGACGCGCCAGAAAGTACTCCAGGCCCTCGTCCGCGTCGGCGCAGAAGCGCGCACCCTCCGCGCCGTTGGCAGCGCCGCGCTCGGCCTGGCCTACGTCGCCGCCGGGCGGCTCGACGGCTACTTTCACCTTGCGTTCCAGCCCTGGGACGTGGCCGCCGGGGCCGTCCTCGTGACCGAAGCCGGCGGCCAACTCTCCGCGCCGGATGGGAGCGAGTGGAGGCTGGGCAATATGCAGTTGGTGGCGAGCAATAGGGTGTTGCACAAGGAATTGGTGAGGATGATAGGACTGATGTAGAATGAAGCGGGGATGGAGGCGACCATGTTGCGCGATCTCACCATACAGAACTACCGCTGCTTCAAGAATTTCCAGGTTGATGGGCTGGCGCCCGTTAATCTGATTGTCGGAATGAACAACAGCGGCAAAACCAGTTTGTTAGAAGCAATCTATCTCTTAGTTAGCCAGAATGATCCTCAGCGTTTAGTCGAGGTGCTATACAATCGAGGCGAGATTGCAGAGCGTTATATTGGCTCGCGTGTGCCAGGCGAGGCTGTGCGTCGCTCCACAGGTTATCAAGTCACTCACATCTTTTATGGTCACCGGCTCAGGCCGGGGGACGCAATTCATTTGAAGTCAAAAAGAGAACAACGGTTATCACTCGACATGCAGTTGCACGCTGGCGCACGGCAGGCTGCTCTAACTCTATTTGAGGAAACTTCCGAAACAGATATATCCACCTCTAGCCTTAGCCTATTGTTTGCATATGGAAACCATCCTATACTGGAAGTTCCTGTCCGTGACGATGGCGCAATTGACTTGCGTTACTTTCGCTTCCAACGGCCCGACCTGCCTCATCGTTTTCTAACAACCAATAATTTAGATTTTAGCCAGTTGGCGGAGCTATGGGATGGAATTACTCTGACCCCTAAGGAAGAGAATGTTATCGCTGCGTTACAGATTCTGGAACCGACGTTGGAGCGAATCAGTTTCACGAGTAGACAGACTTCCAATAGCGGCATCCTGCTCAAACTCCGCAAACAAAATGAACCTATTCCCCTCGGTAGCATGGGCGATGGGATGCGCCGCCTTCTAACTTTAGCGGCTTCAGCGGTCATGGCCGAGGAGGGCGTTTTGCTGGTCGATGAGATTGATACGGGACTCTATTACCAGACTCAAAACGACATGTGGCGGCTGCTGATTGAAACAGCCCAACGACTCAACGTACAGGTTTTTGCAACCACACATAGCTCAGACTGCGTCCGTGCCTTTCAAGAAGCGCTTGACCAATCAAAGGACAGATCGGTAGGAAGTTTGTTCCGATTAAGTAAGCGCGGCGAGAAGATTGAAGCCGTCTCTTATACCGCTGACGAACTAGCGGTCGCTATACGCCAGGACATCGAGGTGCGCTGATGCCGACCCCAGCCGCCTACTTGCTGGTCGAGGGAAGGAATGACCAGCATGTTATCTGGGCGTTGTGCAAACAGTACCAGATACCCGATTCTTTCTCCGTACAGACTCCCGATGACAGAGAAAAAGAAGGTATTGATGCCCTGTTGGAGGGCCTGCCGCTCAGGCTAAAGGCCGAAAATCTGCTTACGCTAGGAATTGTGGTGGACGCCGACCAGGATTTAAACGCACGCTGGCAGGCTATACAGAATCATCTCATGACCAGCGGCTATCGCGATGTCCCGCGCCGCCCTCT
This sequence comes from Anaerolineales bacterium, assembly GCA_034435515.1. Classification (GTDB taxonomy): domain Bacteria; phylum Chloroflexota; class Anaerolineae; order Anaerolineales; family UBA6663; genus DATDRS01. The sequence continues at coordinate 2,231 of DAOTXG010000110.1, read as the reverse complement.
TGACGATGGCTGGATTTCTGCTTCCTCAGACTTACCGCGCGTGGGTGTCTGGCTCATGCCTGACAATCAAATCCCAGGCATGTTAGAAGATTTTGTCGCCCAACTCATTCATCCCGATGATGACCTGCGCCCCAGGGCTGAAAGAATTCTACAGGAAATTGAGCAGGCTCACCTGAATCGCTACCGGGTCATTCATCGTCCCAAAGCATTGATTCATACTTGGCTGGCCTGGCAGGAGACGCCGGGCATGCCTATGGGGCAGGCTATCACAGCGCAAGTCCTCAGACACGATTCGCCAATTGCCCACCAGTTTATAGCGTGGTTGAAGCGGCTGTTTGAGCTACAGTAATGTCCCACCACTCCTCCCGCCGCCACATCACCGGCTTCGTCGCCGCCGCCGTCCTCCTCACCCTGCTCTTCGCCTGCGATTCAGCCCCGGCGACTGACCCCGGCTTCCCGCCGACGACCTCCTCTCCGGCTGCCACCGCCTGGTACAGCCTGTATTTCACCGAGCCGGCGCCCGAGGACCCGACCGGCGGCATTCCCGACGCCGTCGCCGCGAGTTTCGACGCCGCGCAGCAGACGATTGACGTGGCGGTTTACGAGTTTGATCTGCCTGCCCTCGCCGAGGCGCTGGTGCGGGCCGCCCGCCGGGGCGTGCGCGTCCGCGTCGTGACCGATTCCGACTCGCTCGTCGAGCAGGCCATCCTCGACCTGCTCGCCGCGAATATCCCGGTGGTCGAAGACGGGCGCTCGGCCATCATGCACGACAAGTTCGCCGTGATTGACGGGAACCTTGTCTGGACCGGCTCGATGAACTTCACCGAGAACGACGCCTACCGGAACAACAACAACCTCATCTTAATTCGCTCGACGCGGCTGGCGCAGAACTACGCCGCCGAGTTCGAGGAAATGTTCACCGCGCGCGCCTTCGGCCCCACCTCGCCCGCGAATACGCCCAACGCCTCTCTAACGATTGACGGCGCGCGGATCGAAAATTACTTCTCGCCCGACGACGGCGTGGCGGCGCACATCCTCGACGTGCTCCGCTCGGCGCAGGCCAGCATCCACTTCATGGCGTTCTCGTTCACCCGCCAGGATTTCGCCGAGGCGCTGATCGAGCGGGCCGAAGCGGGGGTAACTGTGCAGGGCGTGTTTGAGAGGCGGCAGATCGCCGCCGGGGGCGACGCCGCGTGGAACGCGCTGACCGCCGCCGGGCTGGACGTCCGGCAGGACGGCAACAAATACAACCTGCACAGCAAGGTCTTCATCGTGGATCGGCAAATCGTCGTCACTGGATCGTATAACTTCTCCCGCAACGCCGAGGAGAACAACGACGAGAACGTGCTCGTCCTCCACAACCCCGAAATCGCCGCCGCCTATCTGGCCGAATGGGAAAAGGTGTGGGCGCAGGCCGGGAACTAATAGGCGCGACGACTTTAGTTGTCCGGCGAGGATAAGCCAGTAAAGTTGCCGCTGCCATCGCGCCGCATACTCCTGGCCCTGTCAGGACTCCTCTCCTACTTTCTCCCTGTCCCTCCCCAAAACTTTTTGCCCCCCCAAACCGACTGTAAGGGCACAGAGCACTGACGTGCTCCACTACGAGCGAGGCTTGTAGTGCGCTACGTGCTTCGCATAGCGCAAGGCGGAGCACTGGCGTGCTCTACTACGAACGGCGTGCTCCACGACGAGCGGAGTTCGTAGTGCGCTGCGTGCTTCGCATAGCGCAAGGCGGAGCACTGGCGTGCTCCACTACGAACCGGGCTGGCAACATAACAAGGAGAAAGTATGAAGCAGAAATTTTTGACTCTTTCGTTGACCCTCACCCTGCTGGCTGCGGCGATGTTCGTCTTGGCCGCCTGCAATAGGGGCGCTTTTCCTGCCCAGACTTCAGGCAATGCCGCCGGCCAGGGACTAAGCGCAGGTTCTGAGCCGCTCCCGCAGATGGCGGACGGCCAAGCCGCTTTTACCGGCGTCGTCGAAGACGTGGGAGCAGGCAGCTACACCGTCGGCGGCGCGGTCTTCAAGATTGACCAGGACAGCCGACTCCCTGCCGACCTGGGTGTGGGGACCACGGTGAAAATCATAGCCCGGGTGAATTCCGATGGCTCGTTCTACGCCCAGGCCATCACGCCGGCCCCTGGGGACGCGGGTTCGACCGATTTGTTCTTCGGGTTCGAGGGCGTCGTCGAGTCCATAAACGGCAGCACAGCCGTTATCTCTGGCCAGGC
>DAOTXG010000109.1:0-4858 GCA_034435515.1 Anaerolineales bacterium | reverse complement strand
CCTCAGGTAAACGTCATCAGCGGCGCCTGGCCGGTCGCGGCGATGGCGTCGAGTTGAGCCTGGACACGCTGCACGGACTCGGCCAGCGGGAACATCTTCTTGCTCACCTGCATATCGGCGTCGGTGGACAGGGGATGCCAGAACACGCCGTCGAGGTTGACGGTGATTTCAGGGATCAGGTTGTCCATGCCAAGCTCGAGGCCCTCTTTCGAATAGCCGCGCCTGGCGAGCGGGCGGATGAAGTGGTCTTGGTCCGGGATGCCGAGCGAGCGGTGAAATTCGCAGACTTTGTCGAGGTGCGGCGAATTGATCGGGGTTTCAGTCGTCCCCAGGCGCACGCGGAAGCCGCGCGCTTGCAGGAGGCGGATGCCCTCGACCGTTTTCTCCCACGTGCCCTTGCCGCGATAGGCGTCGTGGTCTTCCGAGCGGCCCCCGTCGAGGCTGACCTGCACGATGAGGTCCTCGCCGGCAATCGCGCAGAGTTTGTCCAGCCGCGTCACGTCTGCGCCAGGGAGTTTTTGCTTGAGCAGCATGGCGTTAGTGAGCACGGTCGTCTTCACGCGCGCCGACGAGTAGGCCAACATGTCGTAGATGTCATTCAGCAGGAAAGGCTCGCCGCCAGTGAAGTAGACGTGGTCAAAGCCGAGCGCGATGGCTTCGTCCACCAGCCGTTGGACGTTGACCAGGCCAATGGCACGGCGCGGGGCGTTCGGGCTGGACCGGGCGACGCAATACGAGCATTTCAGGTTGCAGTCGTAGTTCGTGTAAATCCACAACTTCCACATACGTCAGAGGCTCCAAAACACTCCACATCCCGCACACGCTTCGTGCGGCTGGTCGCTCAGCAGTTGTTCGCGCCACTGCTGGTAACGCTCGGCGTTCCACAGGTCGCCAAAGGGCTGCTCGAAGAGGTTGCCCAGTTTCAGGCTCTCGTAGTCGGTCGTCGCAAAAGGCGAGATGCAGCAGGGCAGGGCGTTGCCGTTGGCAGTGATGTAGGCCGTCGTCCAGGGGCGCATACAGGCGGCCCAGGGGCGCGGTTTCTTGTCGGCGTGCAGGCTGCGGAGCGGGGTGGTCGCGCCCGAAGCCCACAGGGCCACGCCCAGGGCCTGGGCCAGCGCTTCGCTCTCGGCGACGATGCGATCCACCGCCTCGTCGAAACTGGCGAACAGGCCATGGCCCGCGTCCATCAGGCCGGGCGCGGAATCTGCCTGCGCGTAATAGACCATGCGCTGCAGATAGACTTCGGGGACGCCAATCCGCGCGGCCAGCCGGATCACCTCCGGCAGTTCGGCGATGTTCTCCTTCATCCCCGTCATCCACAGCGAGGGGCGGGGGCGGTCGGCGCCCAGCGCTTTTTGAATTTCGACGAAGCGCTTGAGGTTGCCGACGACCTTGTGGAAGAGCGGCGCGCCCCGGATCATGGCGTAGGTCCTCGGGTCCGCGCCGTCCACCGAGACGCGCAGCTCGTCCAATCCGGCCTCGACGAGTTTGCGCGCCCACTCGTCGTTGAGCAATGTTGCATTGGTATTGAAGAGCACCGTCACGCGCCTGGCCTTCAAGTGGGCGATCATGCGCGGCAGGTCTTTGTTCAGCAGCGGCTCGCCGATGCCGTGCAGGACGGCGCGCTCCATGTCGGGGAACTGCTCGACGATGCGCAGGAAGTCTTCCCAGGCGAGGGTCTTCGGCTCTTCGTAGGTGACGAAGGTGCGCGGGCAGGTCTCGCACAGCAGGTTGCAGTGGTTGGTGACTTCGATGAAGACGTTATGGGGCCGGGCGAGCGCGATTTTGCCCCGGCTCGCCGGGTCCACGCTGCGGTAGGCGCGGGGGAGCGCCGCAGGCGCGGGGGCGGCCTGCGCTACACCCTGGCTTTCAAAGGCAGGCAGGCGGAAGGCCTCGGGCGCGGATACGACAGGGAGCGACAAGCCGTCTGGCATAGCAGTAGATTTTATACCGTGAAATCCGATATAGATAGTCTGTTATCTGCCTTAAGTATTACAGAAAGATTACGACCTTCGGGAGCAAGACGATGAGGAAACTCTCCGTGCTTATTTCGTGCTACAATCCCCGCCAGCGTTGGGTCTCGTCAAGGAATAACTCCGCTCCCGCCGGATTTGCAAGCCGGCGGCCAGACGGCTGGACGCTTCGCGCAAATCTAGCCGGAGCAAACTGCGGAGTTATTCTTTTACAAGCCCTTGGTCGGCTCACGGGAGTTTGCTATGCCATCGCCTTTTCCGGGAATGGATCCGTACCTCGAAGGCAACTTATGGACGTCATTCCATTTCTCATTTACGGCTGAAATCGTCCGGCAATTGGCGCCCCAACTTGGCCCGAAGTATCTGGCGCTGCCGGTCGAACGCTTTGTGCTCGACGTGCCTGAAGGCGTGGCGGTGACGACGGCCGAGATTTACCCCGACGCGGCAGTTGTCGGATTGGCGCCGGCGTCGGCCGGCGTTCAGGCGGTCGCCCCCCCGGCGCCGCTGCGGTTGGCGACGGTGATGCCCTCGCGCGTGCCGCACGTCAGCCTTGAGATCAGAGACGTCGAAAACCGCGAATTGGTGACGGCCATCGAGCTGCTTTCGCCGACCAACAAGCGGGGGGAAGGACGCCGAGAGTATCTGGCCAAGCGGTCTAACATTTTATTGAGCATGGCGCATTTGCTGGAGATTGATTTGCTGCGGCAGGGGCAGCGGGTGCCGATGCAGCAGCGGCTTCCGGCGGCCCCCTATTTCGTTTTCCTCAGCCGCTCTGAAACGCGCCCCGTGATCGATGTGTGGCCGATCCAGTTGAGCGAGGCGCTCCCCACCGTGCCGGTGCCGCTCCTGGCTGGCGACGCGGACATTTCCCTCGACTTGCAGTTGGCGTTTACCGCCGTGTACGACTTAATCGGTTACAGCAAGGCGCTGGATTATACTCGTCTGCCCGACGCGCCGCTGGAAGGCGAAGCCGCAGCCTGGGCCGCCGAACGCGTGCGCGCAGTGCGGCGCTGAAGATTAGCGGTTTCAATTTTTACGGGCGTGACGGTGCAGCCTTTCTTGCCGCCGGGCGCACAGCAGGCGCGGGGGAGGCTCCGCACGCTTTTTTCGTGCTACAATCCGGCTAACGTTGAAGTGTTCACGGGAGGCTGCCATGCCATCGCCTTTTCCGGGAATGGATCCCTATCTGGAAGGATTGCATTCCATTCACCACCAGCTCAGCGCCGAGATTGCCCGGCAACTGGCGCCTAAACTGCGCCCTAAGTATTTTCCCTTCACCGAAGAGTACTTTGTGCTCGATATGCCCGACAGCCTCGCGGTGGTCGCCAGTGAGGTGAAGGTGATTTACCCTGACGTAGGCGTGGCGAAGACCGCTCCCGGCGCGCCAGGCGGGGCCGGCATGGTGATTGCGCCCGCGCCGCTCACGCTCACCACGGTGATGCCGGTGCGCGTTCCGCACGTGGCCATTGAAATCCGTGATATTCAAAACCGCGAGTTGGTGACCGTGATTGAAGTGCTCTCACCAGTAAACAAGCGGGGTGATGGATATAAGAGCTATCTGGCGAAGCGGCAGAATCTGCTTTTGAGCACCGCGCATCTGCTGGAGGTTGACTTGCTCCGGCGCGGCGAGCGCCTCCCGATGCGCCAACCTCTGCCAGCCGCGCCCTACTTTGTTTTCCTCAGCCGCGCCGAGAACCGCCCTCTCACCGATACCTGGCCGATTGCGTTGGGCGAGTCTCTGCCTGTCGTGCCTGTGCCTTTGCTCGACGACGACCCCGACGTGCCGCTCGACTTGCAGCTCGCTTTCAACACGGTTTACGATACCCTCGGCTATGACCTCATCGCAGACTACACTCGTCCGCCCGACGTGCCGCTGGAAGGCGAAGCCGCGGCCTGGGCCGCCGAGCGTGTGCGCGCGGCGCAACGCCGTGGGGAACGCTGACGCGAAGCGTGCTGAAAAACGCTGATGGCGCTGATTTTCTTTCTTGAATCGTCAGCGAAAATCAGCCTGATCAGCGCAATCAGCGTTCAAAGGAACGCCAGGCCGAGCAATTGACAAGGAGCGGATTGAACTGCTTTGGGAAAAAAGGACATGGCCAGGAAACAGAAGAAGCACGTCGAGCACTTTGACCTGAAAGCGTTCTACAAACAACTGGCTGTCCCCAAGCCGGAGCAGCAGACCCTGGCCGAATGCCTGGCGTTGGGCCTGGAGCATTATTACTACCACATCTACGGCTACGACAAATACGGCCAGCGCCCTGCCTTTCTGATCCCGGAGCGCATGTACGAGCCTTACATCTTCGGCTTTGGCGCGGTGGAAGTCGTCCGCCATCCCTCCCTGTCGCTGGAGACGCGGTTGAAAGTCGTCGAGTACACTGTCCGACAGACCGATGTGGTTAAGGAGTACGGCACGCCGCACGGCCTGCCCATTCTGTTGAGCTTTGTCGCCGGCACGGGCCGTCTTGACCCGGCGGCCTTCCGGTCGGTGATGATCGCGGCGGATTTTGGGGGGAGTCTGTTTGACGACTGGCAACTGGTCGAGGCGCGCCTGCTGTTGGAGTGGTTGATCCGCAAAGCCGAGATGCCGGACGCAGAGCGGACCTGGTGGCTGTGGCACATCGTCGTGAATTGCGAGCAGGCCCCCATGTGCCGGTCGCTGGCGGAGGGCCTGCTGGCGCATCCGGGCCTCACGCCGAAGGCCAAACGCACCCTCTGCGACGCCTGGCTGACCGACACGCCGGCCGGAAAGCCGCCTGCGCAGTGGGAGGCTATACAGGCCCTCATGCAGGGCGACGTGGAATCATTCAGGACCTACGCCGCCGAGGCCGGATTGCCAATCCCGGAGAATTTACGCGAAGCGTCCCGCGAGGTCATGGACGCCGATT
>DAOTXG010000108.1:0-5826 GCA_034435515.1 Anaerolineales bacterium | reverse complement strand
AAGCACCTCTCCCAGGCTCTGGCGATCAATCCGCACTTCGACGTTTTGCAGTCCCGCATCGCCCAACAGACCCTGGCGCAGATCAGCACTCAGAAAGCGTCTTCAAACTCGCTCAAAGTCCGCGTCCTTCGCGAAGCACCCCTTTGGGGCGCGGACCCTTCGGCCCGCCGCGGGGACGCGGCTGGGGAGCGTTTGAAGATACTCTCTCATTGAGGCCGCCTGTCCAAAACAAACTGAGAGGCCATCATGAGGAATTTTCGCCGCGCTACCAGTGTTATGCTGGCTCTTGTCGTCGCCCACATCTTCGTCCCGGCTGTTGCCGCACACCCGCTGGGCAACTTTACCATCAATCACTACGCCGGCCTGCACGTCAGCCGCGAGGCCATTGTCGTTGACTATGTCCTCGACATGGCCGAGATTCCGGCGTTTCAGGAAATCGCCGCGCTCGACGCCAATGGCAACGGACAGCCTGACCCCGACGAAACAGCAGGTTACCATCCGGCGCAATGCGAGGCCATCCGTTCGAAACTGGCCCTCCGGCTCAATGGCCGCCCCTTAGCGTTGGGCCTCGCCTCCTCGGCCATCGAGTTTCCGCCCGGTGCGGGAGGACTGCTCACCCTCCGCCTCACCTGCGGCTTCAGCGCGCCGATTCGATTGGCGAGCGAGAAGGCACAGGTGGACTTTGCCGCTAACGCCTACGCCGAGCGCATCGGCTGGCGCGAAATCGTGGCGACGGCGGAGGGCGTGTCGCTACGCGGCGACTTCGCCTCTACCAGCCTCAGCCAGCGCCTCACCGCCTATCCACAAGACCTGCTGACCACTCCCCTCAACCAGCGGGAAGTCCGGTTCGAGGTCATTCCGACCGCCGCGCTGGAGGGACAAACCACGCGGGACGCCGCTCAGCCAGGCGTCGCGTTCAGCGCCAGCCGCGAGGACGCCTTCACCCGACTCGTCACGCTCGACGACCTCAGCCTGCCGACGCTTCTGTTCGCGCTCGCCGTCTCGTTCGTCTGGGGCGCGATGCACGCGCTGACGCCCGGCCACGGCAAAACGATCGTAGGCGCTTATCTGGTCGGGTCGCGCGGCACGGCCCGGCACGCGCTCTACCTCGGGCTGACGACGACGATCACCCACACGGCGGGCGTGTTCGCGCTGGGGCTGGTGACGCTCTTCGCCGCGCGATTCATCGTGCCGGAGCAGTTGTTTCCATGGCTGAGTTTCATCTCCGGTTTGCTCGTCGCCGGGCTTGGCGTGAACCTGTTCGTCAGCCGTCTGCGCGGCGCGCAACTCTTCGTCAGGCCGGCCTCAGGCCGCCACGATCACGTTCACGCGCACGACCATCATCATCACGATCACGACCACGATCAGGCGCACGAGCACAGCCACGGCGATCATCAGCATACCCATATGCCTCCAGGCGCAAACGGCTCAGCGGTCACGTGGCGCAGCCTCCTCGCGCTCGGCATCTCCGGCGGCATTTTGCCCTGTCCCTCGGCGCTGGTCGTGCTGTTGAGCGCGATTGCGCTGGGCCGGATTGGTTTTGGGTTGGTGCTGGTGCTGGCGTTCAGCCTTGGGCTGGCGGGGGTGCTGACCGGCATCGGGCTGTTGTTCGTCTACGCCGGGCGGCTCTTCCAACTTGCGCCCAGGCAGGGGCGGCTGCTCCGGCTGCTGCCCGCCGCCAGCGCGCTATTCATTACCCTCGCGGGCCTGGGCATCGCCGTCCAGGCGCTGGCGCAGGCGGGGTTGATCAGGTTGTAAGTCGGGGGGAAGAAGACGGATTTTCAGAATAGGCGGATTGGGCTGCAGCCCCCAATTCTGTTCATTCTGCTAATCCGACTTCAACCCCAGAATATTCCGGGCAATCACCAGCCGCTGTATCTCGCTTGACCCCTCGCCAATCGTCATCAGCCGCGCATCGCGGTAAATGCGCTCGACCGGGAACTCGGCGGAATAGCCGTAGCCGCCGTGAATCTGGATGGCGTTCCGGCAGGCGCGCTCGGCCATCTCCGTGGCGAAGAGTTTGGCCTGCGCGGCCTCTTTGGTGTAGGGCCGCCCATTCTGCTTGAGCCACGCGGCGCGGTAAACCAGCAAGCGCGCGGCCTCGATCTCCAGGGACGCATCCGCCAGCATGAATTGAATGGCTTGATGGTGCGCAATGGGAACGCCGAAAGTCTGGCGTTCTTTGGCGTACTTGACCGCTTCTTCGTAGGCAGCCTGCGCCAGCCCGACGGCCAGCGCGCCGATGCCAATGCGCCCGCCGTCGAGCACGGCCAAAGTGTGCGAAAGCCCTTTGCCCTCCACGCCGACCAGGTTTTCGCGCGGCACGCGCACTTCCTCATAGGTGACGGCGTGCGTGGGCGAGCCTTTGAGTCCCATCTTCTTCTCCGGCGGGCCAATGCGCAGGCCGGGCGCCTCGGTGGGGACGAGGATGAGGCTGAGTTTCTCGCCCGGAGGGGTGCGGCAGAGGGTGACGATGACGTCGGCAATCGAGGCGTTCGTCGTCCACATCTTCGCGCCGTCAATGATCCACGAATCGCCCTCGACGACGGCTCTCGTCCTCACCCCGCCCTGCAGATCGCTCCCCGCGCCGGGTTCGGTGAGCGCGAGCGCGCCGAGTTTGCCTCCTCCCGATGCCAGGCGGGGCAGCCATTTCCGTTTGAGTTCTTCGGAGCCAAACAGGGCAATGGGCGCGCAGGCCAGGCCGTTATGCGCGGCGATGGCGAGCGCAGTCGAGCCGCAGGCCCAGCCCAGTTCTTCAATCGCAATCGCGCCGCTGATCGCGTCCACTCCGGCCCCGCCATATTCCTCTGGGACGTTCAGGCCCAGCAGCCCGAGCGGCCCCATCTTCCGCACGGCTTCCCAGTTGAACTGCGCTTTTTCGTCCGTCTCTTTGGCGCGCGGTTTCACTTCTTTCTCGCAGAAGTCGTGCACCGCCTCACGCCACATCTTTTGTTCCTGAGTCAGTTCAAAGTCCATACATCTCCTAAGTAACTGTTCAAAAGTTCTTACCCTATTTTCCTGCTCGCGGCGGATTCCCTGGCACTGCCCGCCAGGGCAAGTGTGTAATCCGCCGCTGGGGGCCGCCGGATTACAAATCCGGCGGGAGCGAAAAGTAGGGAGAACTTTCAGAGACCAACTTAGTGAGGCGGTCAATTGAGCGCCACGGCATGACGGCTCTTAGGGGTGGCGAGCGCCATGCGGCGCAGGTCGCGGATGTAGTTGTTGAGGCCGCGGGCGTAGGCCTCGAGGTAGTCGCGGGTGACCCAGTTGGCGAGGTCCTGCCGCCCGATCACCGCCAGCAGCCCGACGTGCGGACGGAAGTCGCGCAGGGTGATGCGCAGGATGCCGTTCGCGTCGGTGAGGATGCCCCAGGCCAGGTCTTTCTTGCCGCTGTCCTCTTTGGCGGTGAGGAACCGCACGAGCGAGCTGGTGCTGGCGACCGCGCCGACGTTCGAGAACACCTCGCGGCCCTGGATGATGTCGTTCAGCACGTCGAAACGCCCCGGCACCTGCTGGAGCAGGCGCTGCAGCGGGGCGGGGAGGTGGGCCAGCAGTTTCATCGTGCCGGTCGTGGCGTTCTCGCCGCGCAGCGTGATCTCCTTCGCCTTTTGCAGCACCTCGCTGAAGCCGACGAGCGTCGCCAGATACTCGCGGTGCTGTCGGTCGAAATCGGCGAACAGGTCGCGCCGCGCCTCAGGGGTGGTTTCAGCCTGGTAAGCCTGCATGGCGGCCAGCACCTCGGCGTGGCGGCTGAGCAGCTTCAAGTCGGTGAGCGGCACTTCGTAGTTCATCGGCTGCAGCCGGTCGCGCGGGGAACGCTGGCTGGCATCTACCGGGATGAGCATGGCCGGGTTCACCTGCCTGGCGGGGTCGAGCGCGGCGAGCGTGGCTTCGGCGGCCGGTCGGGTGTGCGGCTGTTGGAGCAGGGATTGCAATTCCGCGATAAGCGCCGGCTCCGGCTGGTAGGTGGCGGCGTGAATGGCGCGGTACAGCACCATCAGGTCGTTGACGGTCAGCTTGAGTTTTTCGTTGCGCCGCTGGAGCAGTTTGCGCTGCGCCTGAATGGCCTCGACGTTGACCTCGTCCGTTTCGGCGGCGGCTTCAGGCATCCGGCGCGGCGCGGCCTGAATGAGGCTGGCATCGCCGGGCTGAATGCGGAAGACCAGGGCGCGGGAGTCCAGGTTTGACTCCAGTTCTTCGGGCGCGGCCTGGTTGGCCAGCGCGCCGATGATGCGCTTGATGGCCTGCGCGCGCTCCGCCGAAAGCACGCTCTGGTGTTCCATCTGGGCGGCCCAGCCCATCGCGTAGTTCGTCAGGATTTCCGCGAGGGCCGCGCCCCACGCGCCGTCGAAGAAGATGTGCGACTGGTCGAGGACGAACGTCTCGCCAGTGTCAATGATTGTCAGCGCGTGATCGCCCACGCCGCGCTCGGCCCGGCGCAGTTCAGCCAACAGCAGTTCGCGCGCGCGCTTGTCGGCGTTGACGAGGATGGGCGCGTAACGCAGGGCGTCCAGTTCGTGCACCAGGCGGCGGCTGAGCCTTTGGCGCAGTTCAGGCCAGGCCGACCGCTGAATTTCGGCCAATCCGGTGAGGCTGACTGGAGGGGTCTGAGGCGGATTCTTGAAGATGGCGCTCACCAGCGCCCGCGCGGTATGGTGGCTGATCAGTTGCCGGGTTCCCGGCTCGCACACCGGGATCAGATAATAATGACCTCGCACAATCAGCCCGACCTGCGCTTTCTCTAATGGGATGGGCGTGCGAATTTCGTTGTAAGCGGTCGGCTCCAGGTAGGCCAGGATAGACATCTGCCGCTGGAAAGCGGGCAGATCGGTTTGCGCGGCCTCCTGGAGGCGCTTATTCCACGTCTTGCGCTGGATGGGGGTGAGTTTAGCCAGTTCCGGTTCGAGGAACCTGTCGAACTCGGCGCGGCGGTAACGCGCGTACGAGGTCTCGCCCGAGGCCGGGTCGAGGCGGTAGGGGCGCCGGCTTTCCCACCGGCGGTAGAGACGCGCGTAGTCATCGGCTTCCGGCGTGGCGCGGTGGATCTCCCATAAAATCTGGGTGTAGGCGCGCTCGCGCCACTCGTTTTCCAGCAGGGCGTCGTAGGTGTGCAGGCATTCGGCGGCGGCCATCACCCACGCCGTCACGCGCTCGGCCAGGCCGAGTTTCAGGTTGCGCGCTTTGAGCATCGCGTCAAAGCCGTTTGTCTCGTTGGCGTGGCGGGCCGTGTCTTCGCGCAGGGCGTACTCCACGTAGAACTGCCACATACCATCGGGGAAACTTTCCTCCGGGTCTTTGCCGGCGAGTTTGAGCAGGTTCTGATAGGCCCAGATGACCGCCGCCGGCCCGGCGAAGAACGCGCCGTACACCGCGCCGTCCTTGGCCTGATCCATGCTCTTGAAGAGCAGGTTCAAGTCCTGCTTCACGGCTTCGGGCGGCAGGCGGCGGCCCGGTAGACGCGCCATGCCTTTGAGGATGATGCTCGGCACGTTGCTGGCGGGCGCGACTTTGGCGATCAGCTCGGCGACCGCGTTGATTTCCGGCAGGGAAATTCTGGCGTTCGTCTGGCTGGCCTGCGCACGCGCAATGGCTTTGAGACTCTCGGCCGTGTCTTCGGAGAGCAGCCTGGGCTTCGGGGTCTCGTCGGTGTTCGACATAGATGGGGCGAACGTAAAACGTAATGCGCAAAACGTAACGCGTTAGTAGAGTAGCACGGATTGGGGATTCTCACAATACGTAAACGTAACGAGTAAAGCGTGAGGGCCCCTTTACGTTTTTCGCATTACGTTTTACTCCAAACGCCTGTCCACTCCGGCAGGCGCGCCC
>DAOTXG010000107.1:0-8253 GCA_034435515.1 Anaerolineales bacterium | reverse complement strand
TCCGCCACGACGAAGAGGTTGGCCCCCACGCCCTCACCCCCGGCCCGGTCTCTGACCGTCCCGTTCACAAAGGACGTGAACGGGAGAGGGGAGAAGCCCGCCAACGCATACACAATCTGCCGCTGACGGTCGTTGGTGTCTTGAAATTCGTCTACGAGGATGGCCCTCACCCCTAGCCCGGTCTCCGACTGTCCCGTCGCGCTTCGCGAAAGCGCCGACGGGAGAGGGGGGTGCTGCGCGAGGAGGCGCGCGGCCCGGTCTTCGAGGTCGTCGAAGTCGAGGGCGAGAAGTTGGTCTTTGAGGGCCTGGTAGTTGCTCAGCGCGCGGTCGAAGAGGCGGTGGAGGGCGGGCAGGAGGGCGGCGGCCTGCTGGTCGAGTTCCCAGCGGCACTCGTCTTTGAGGACAGGTTTGAGGGTTTCGTCGTAATAGTCGCGCAGTGACTTCATCGCCTCGCGCACGGCCTGGAGCGCGGCGGCGTCCCAATTCTTTTGCTGACCGGCGGTGGAGACAGAGTCGCGCAGTTCGCGGAGCGCGTCGAGGGCCGCATCCCACTCGCGCTTGGCCCGAGCCGTCTGCGCGACCTCCGAGTACGCCAGCACTGCGCGCCGCGCGGTCTCAAGCTTGTCGTCGTCTTTAGGGCTGTAATACCTGGCCAGCGCCGCCAGCGAGCCGACCCACTGCGGCGCGGCCAGGGTCTGATCGAGCCAGTCTTTCAGCGCGGCCTCCCAGCGCGCTAATGGGTCTGGCAAAAGCAGCGCGGGCGCGGCGTCCAGGCGCTGGTTGAGCAGCGACTTAAGAATGCCCCGCAACTCGCTTTCTTTGAGCGCGGCAAACAGGCGCGCGGCCTCGGGGTCGGTCGCGGCCCAGGCCAGCGCGTCGTCAACGGCCTCCGCCTGCAGCATGGCGGCGCGGCCCTCTTCGAGGACGGCGAAGCGCGGGTCAACGCCCGCCTCGGCGGGATAGAGGCGCAGGAGGTCGGCGCAGAGCGAGTGGATGGTGCCGATGCGGGCGGAGTCGAGCTCGACGAAGGCGCGCTGCCAAAGGTCGGCCCTCACCCCCAACCCGGTCTCCGACCGTCCCGTCGGAAAGTTCCCCGACGGGAGAGGGGAGTCAATCAGCCAGTTCTCAATCTCGCGGCGGATGCGCGAGCGCATCTCGCGCGCGGCTTTTTCGGTGAAGGTGATGGCGATGAGGGAGCGCAGAGGCGCGCCCTGCTCGACCCAATTCAGGTAGCGCCCGACGAGCGCGCGCGTCTTGCCCGACCCGGCCCCGGCGGTGACGGCGAGATGGATGTCCAACCGCTCGACGGCGGGAATTTGCGCGCCTTTGAGGAAGAACTGGGAGAGGATGGACATGATCAGGGATTGCGGATTGTGGATTGCTGATTGCAGATTGAAGGCGCAATCAGTCATCAGCCCACGGTCATTTCCTGGGTTTGTAGCGCCAGCAGAAGGCAGTGGCCGGGCAATAACTGGGGCATCCATCCTCCGGGGGCTGGGGCTGAAACTGCCCGGCACGAATCCCGGCGACGTGCGCGGCGAGGTGCTGCTTCGCCGTCTCGAATGCGCCGGGCGCGCCGCCCTCGAACTTCTCCAATTTAAGACTGCTGGCCTCCGCCCGGCCGATGTGCCAGTAGAAGCCCCCGGCGACCTCGCCCAGCCTGAGCGCGTCGCGCGCGGCCAGGGCGTAGAGCGGCAGCTGCAGGCGATGGCCGTCTTTGAGATCGTCGGCGGTGATGGGTGAGCCGCTGGCTTTGTAGTCCACGATGCGCAGGCGGCCTTGCTCGTCCACGTCAACCCGGTCAATGAAGCCGTGCACGCGCACGTCGCCGTCGGGCGTGTGGACGACGAGCGGCTTCTCGCCGAATCCGAAACGTTGCTCGAAGTAGCGCGGCGTCCAGCCCTCGGACTTTTCGGCGAGCGCGGTCACGGTGTCGCGCAGGATGCGGACGAGCTCGGCCTGCTGCTGCTCCCACAGCGCGGTGGGCCGGAAGCCGTGAACGGCGGGCGCGGTCGCGAAGATGGCCTGCGCCACGTCGGGCAGGCGGGCCAGCAGTTCGTCCAAGTCAGCCGGGTTGGGCGCCTCGCGGTAGAGCCGCTCCAGGACGGCGTGATACATGTTGCCCAGCGCGCGCACGTCGTAGCCTTCTTCGGGTTCGGCGCGCGGCTCAAGTCCTAAAACGTAGGCGACGTAGAAGTAGAAGCCGCACGTACCGTAGGCTTCGAGGCGGCTGGCGCTCCAGCTTTTGCCGGCCGGGAAGCGCGCGGCGACGGCGGCGGCGAGGCCGGGCAGTTCGCCCTCGTGCTGGCCGGCGGCCTGTTCAGCCTGCCGCGCCCGCAGCACTTCCACGCCGCGCGCGATGGCCGAGGGGGCATAGCCGTGCTCAATCCACTCCGCGCCGGAGGCGATTTGCTCCGGCGGCAGGCGGTCTTCGGGGCGGGCAATGAGGGGCTGGGGTTTGCCCATCAGGCGGTGCGCCTCGCGCCAGTAGGCGGAGGGCTCCCACTGCTGGCCGTCCTCCGCCAGGTAGGGGCGCGAGAGCAGCAGTTGTTCACGCGCGCGAGTGACGGCCTCGTAGAAGAAACTGACCTCGTCGCCGCGCAGGCGCGATTCGAGATCAACCTGGCGCTCACGCAGCGCCGCGCGGTCCGCCTCGCGCAGGAGCGGCATCTCGCGCTCCGCCTGCGGAAATTCGCCCTCGGCCAGGCCGAGAAGGGCGACGGCGCGGAAGGAGAGGCCGCGCGCGTCGAGGACGGAGGCGGTGAAGATGCCTACCCCTGATTTCTCCCCCGGCGCGGTTGACGGCAGGGGAGGCGAGAAGGTCGCCGCTTCGACCGCCTCACGCAGAGCGGTCAGGAAGGAGGCGTAGTCCCAATCGCCCGGCGTCCCCTCCCTCCGGGTAAGCGACTCGGTCAGCATCAGCCCGCGCAAGACCTCTTTGAACGCACGCAAGGCGGCGAGGTCGCGGGTGGCGGTCTCCTCGCCGGCCAGCGCGCGCGCGACGACGCTGAGCGGCAGTCGAAGCGTGAGCGCGCCGGGCGCTTCTTTGGAAGAAGCAAAGCGCGGCGTAGTATAAGTCGGGTCGTCGCCGATGAGGTCTTCGACGAAGGTGATGTAATCGGCCAGGGGGGCGCGGCGGTTCCGGTTCGACTCGCGCAGCGGCTCACCGTGTCGCTCACCGGGCGGGGTGAGGCGGGTCACGCAGGCCTCGAAGGCGGCGCGGGCTGCCCTCACGGCCTCCGGCGGGGGGCGCGGCACGTTGGACTCCGGCTCGTCATCCGTGGACTCGCCTGGGGCCGCGCTCAGGCGCTCCAACGCCTCGCGCCACTGTTCCAGGCCGCCCACTACCCGGCCCAGCCGCGAGACGGCGTCGAGCGTCCCCGCCTGACTCGCGTCGAGGCCGAGCGCGGCCCAATCAAAATATGGACTGCGCCAGGCGGCGAGCAGCGCGCGCGGCCTCCAGGCCTCCCGCTCCGCGGCATGCGGATGCCGTTGCCACATAGGCAGCGCCAACAGGTTGAGCAGCGCGCTCACCACAGGGCTTTCGGCCAGCGGCGCGCCACCCACGACGCGCAGAGGCAGGCCGAACTCGCGCGCGGTCTCCTCCAGGAAGGCGCGATACGGATCGAGCGAACGCGCCAGGACGGCGACCTCGTCAAACGCCATCCCGTCTGCGACCAGGCGCTGCTTGATCCAGCGGAGCGCGGCGCGAGCCTCGGCGGCGCGGGTTTGGGCTTCGAGAAAAGTGACGTAGGTTGGGGGATGGGCGAGGGGCGGCGTGTTCTCAAAAAGGTTTTGCTCCAGGGCGCGCAATTCGTCGTTGAGCGGTAATCCAGGCCTAGCAATGGCATCCTTATGCCATTGCGCGGCGTCGCCCAGCACGTTCAGCAATTGGCGCTCGGCGCGGTGGAAGCGGCGGTGGGTGAGGCGCTGGCGTGGCAACGGCATCCCCATGCCACGTGCGGGGTCGCCGGTCAGCGTGATCAGCGTCTCGCGCGCGCGCCCGGCCAGGTGCGCGAGGACGGTCAGCTGCGTGGGGTTGAACTCGTCAAAGCCGTCCACCACCAGCAGGCGCAGCTCGCGGCCCAGGTCGGGGCTTTGCTTCAGAGCGAGGGCGGCCAGCCAGCCCAGGCCTTCGGGGTCGGCCCAGTTGTTCTCGCGCAGCCAGCGCTGATAGCCGGAGTAAATCTCGGCAAGTTCTTCAAGGTGAGGGCTTAGGCCGCGCACGGCGGGCGCGAAATCTTCCGAGGGGATGCGCGCTCGCTTGAGTTCTTCAATCGCCTCGCGCAGCGCCGCCGCAAAGCCGGGTTTATCCCGCAAGGACGCGAAATGCCTCAGCGCCCCGCGCGCCGCCAGATCTCGCACCACCCCGCGCAGCAGGCGCACCTGCGCCGGGTCATCCAATTCGGCGAGGGGCTGGCCGGCGCGGGCGAGGAGCTCGGCGTAGAGTTTGAAGAAGGTGAAGAGGGAGACGCCCAGCGCGCCGCCCTGTGCGGCCAGGCGTCGGCGGAAGGCGAGCAACTGGATTTGGTTGGGCAGGACGACGGCGATAGGGGCCAGCGGGTCCTCGGCGCGCGCGGCGCGCAGGCGCGCGAGGGCGTATTGTGTTTTGCCGTGAGCGGCAGGAGCGACTAGGAGAGAGACCGACAAGTTCTACGTAGGGGCAGGGCCGCCTGCCCCCCGCATGGGGGGTGCGCCTGCCCCCTTCAACCGCTCCAGCTCTTCTCGCAGGCGCGCGAGTTCGGCTTCGGCGGCCTGCCGGGCTTCCTCGGCGGCGCGACGCGCATCCTGCGCTTCGGCGTACGTCAGCAGCTTCTCGCCAGTGCGGAGATCGTACAGGCCCAGCCGCCTGCCTTCCAGCCGCAGTTCAATATTCAGTAGTTCACTGCGGAGGAACAACGCGCCGTCCGGGTGATAGGTTGAGGGCATCGGGACGTAGTGACCTTCGCTCAGGCGGTCGCCCTGCAGGGCCGGGCGCAGGTAATCGCCGGTCGGGTCGTATTGAAAATATTCACGCACGCCGAGGTAGGCGTAGACGCCGCGCTTCGTGCCCTGGTCTTCGCCCCGGGTGCTGCGCGAGGTGATCTCGACGACGAAGTCTGGCGCTTTGCCTTCTTTCCAGACGAAATAGGAGCGGCGCTCACCTTTGGGGACGCCCAGCGCCACGAAGACATCTGGCGATACCACCTGCTCCGGGTCGCCCTCTTCGTAATAAATTAGCAGATTGCCGGAGACGTAGACGTCGGCCCGGTCGCGGAAAAAGTAGTCGAGGGCCTCGACGGCGTAGGCGAGCGGGATGCGCTGATAGTCGCTTTCGGCCATAGGCTTACCGTCCGACTCGGGGTAATAGACTTTCGACCGGGGCCGCTGAATGGCTGGGGTGGTCATGGCGTCGCTTCCGACTGGAATTATAAGCCCTCTACAACCCTTCCGCCACGACCCTCTGCTTCCCCATCTCAATCAACTCTCGTACCGCCGCTGCCAGCGTCTCGCCCACTTTCAGGGTGGGCGGAGGCGCGGTTTCGCCTTCGGCGGCGGGTCCAGTCAGTTCGCGCACGCGGGAGAGTTTCGCGGCGAGGTCGTCGGGAAGGTGGCCCGGTTCAATCAAATCCGATTGGATGAGGCGCGGCGAGGGCAGGTCGCCGCTGGGGTCGCGGTCTTTGTAGAGCGCGAGCAGCGAGGCGAGCGCCCAGCCCAGCGCCTCGCGGATCGGCTTCAGCATCTCCTCGGGGAAGCCGCCCTTCAGAACGACTTCGGCGAGGGCCAGGCGTTTGGCGGCGAGGTCGAAGCCTTCGCCCGCTTTCTTCACGCGCCGCCGCGCTTCGTCGCGCCCGCTCGGGCCGGAGGGGGCCGGCAGCGCGCTGGCGCGGTACGGCTCGTCGTCGGGCGAGGCCGGGGCGGGCGGCAGGAACGCGCTCAGGGCGCGGTAGCCCTCCTGCTCCATTAAGTGCAGCGCGGGGACGTCGGCCTCGAAGTGCTGAGCCAGCAGCGCTTCAATCGCCGGGCGCAGGTCGGCGGGGTCGCGGTCAACCACGACCAGGATGCCCTGACCCGTGGGCGCTTTGCGGACGAGGAGCACGCGCGGGCCGAGACGGGCGAGGAGCAAGTCCGTCAGGCCTTTGAGCGTGGGCGCTGCGCGAAGCGTGACGCCTGGGACGGCTTTGCGCTCAGGCGCCTCAGCCGGCGGGGCCTCCGACGCAGGTTCCAGTTCAAGCACCGGCTTGGCCGGCTTGCCCAGCATCTCGTCCAGCCGCTTGAGCAGGCCCTGCCCGGCATCCTGAAAGCTGAGGTGGGCAGGGGCCTCTTCCACGCCGAACACGCCCGCGAAGACGCTGCGCTTGGCCGCCAGCGTATCCAGCATCCGCTCCTCGATGGTGCCCTGCGCGATAAGATTGACGACGTGGACGGGATGCAGCTGGCCGTGCCGGTGCGCCCGCCCGATGCGCTGTTCCAGCACCGCCGGGTTCCAGGGCAAATCCAGGTTCACCACCAGGCTGGCCGCCTGCAAATTCAGGCCCACCCCGCCGGCGTCGGTGGAAAAGAACACGCGGCAATCCGGATCCTGAAAGAAACGCTCGATGAGCGCGCCGCGTTTGGCGGTCGGCACGTTGCCCGTGAGCGTGACGTAGCCGAGGCCGACGCGCTGCACGACCGGCGCGGTCAGCGCCAGCATCCCGGCCCACTGGCTGAACACAATCGCCTTGTGCCCATTGTTGGCGATTTCGTCCGTGAGGACGTGTTCCAGTTCGCGCAGTTTGGGCGCGGTCTTCTCGCGCTCGCGCGGCGGGATGGCCTTGTCGTGCAAGGCGAGCGCGTCGCAGATGAGGCGCATCTTGAGCAGGGCCTTGAGCAGGCGGTCTTTTTCCTGCGGGGTGAGCGGGCGGCGCTGGGCGGTCGCGACGAGCCGGGCCACCTGCTCTTTGTACTCGTCGTAGGCCTGCCACTGCGGGTCGGTCATCTCCACAAAGAAGTTGTTGTCAATGCGCTCCGGCAGGTCGCGGAGCACGTCATCGCGCGTGCGGCGCAGGGAGTGCGAGGCGACGACGGCGCGCAGGTCGCCCAGGTTCTTGTAGCCGACGACCTTGTACGAGCCGTCGGCGCGCTGCTCCAGCTCGTAGAAACGGTCGTTGAAATGCCACAGCGGGCCGAGGATGCGCGGGTCGAGGAACTGGAAGATGGAATACAGCTCGTCGAGGCGGTTCTCCAGCGGCGTGCCGGTCAGCACAAAGGCATAGCGGCTTTGCAGACGCTTGACGGCCTGCGCGGTTTTGGCGCGCCAGTTTTTGATGCGCTGGGCCTCGTCGAGGATGATGAGGTTCGGGCGCAATTTTTCCAGCTCGTCCAGGTCGCGCCGCACGAGCTCGTAATTGAGGATAGTGAAGAAGGTGTTCTGGCGGTAAGCCTCGCGCCGGGCCGCCAGGCCGCCCTCTACCACCGTAACAGGGAGCGAAGTGAAGCGCCGGATCTCGCGCGCCCACTGGTGCTTGAGCGAGGCCGGCGTGACGATCAGCACGCGCTCGATGCCGCGCAGTTCTTTGAGCAGGGCGGAGGCGGCGATGGCCTGTACGGTGTTATGGCAGAGCAGGTGCGCGGCCACGAAGTTGTGGTGTTCTTCCACCTCGAAGTCGTACACCCAGCCTTCGTATTCCACCTCCCGAACCTCAGCCACGCGGGCATAAAAGACCTGGCGCTCGATCAATTCGGCCAGCCGCGCCCTCTGTTGTTCCAGATAAGCGCGGTCGAGAGAGGCATAGCCGGCTATCGTCTGCGTTGTCCAACGAGAAGGAGGCAACCGCCGATAGTTGGCCTCCGCCTCACCGTCGAGAATCTGGTCAAGTGCTCCGACGACGGCAGCGGCGCTCGCTTGGGAGAGTTCTTGGGCGCCGGTGAAATAGACCGTTCCAACGCCAAAGTGTCGCCTGGGCAACAGGGTGCGTTCGACCATCTCTGTGAGTATGTCAGAGGCCGGAATGCGTTCAACGTTGGTGTTGGCGGGCGGGGCGCAAATGGCTTTGAGCTTGCTCTGTTTGTCCTCATCGGAGAAGCCGATCTCTTGGAGAAAACGGCGCGCTGCATTCCCGCCCAGAGCGCCAACAGAATAGGTCCGCCGGATGCCCGATCCATTCGTGGCCCATTTTTCTTTCTGCGTGCAGCGCAACCAAATACCGAAGCGCCGAAGCAAGACGTTGATTTGCTGCAGGAGCCAATCGGAGGCCGATGAAATTTCCACGCTGCGCATGTTCGTCGCCACCG
>DAOTXG010000106.1:0-4678 GCA_034435515.1 Anaerolineales bacterium | reverse complement strand
GCAAAAAAGTAGGGAAAACTTTTGAGGAGTTACTTAGTTCTTCGCCGACATGAGGTAAGCGACGATGTCGGCTAACGCCTGATCCGATAACTGCGCGGGAAAGTCATCGGGCATCGGGGTCGCCGCCGTAAATTCCGCCGCCACGACGGCGTGAGGTTTTTCGATGGAGACGCGGATGTAGTCGGCTGTCAGACGCGCATTGGCTTGCTGGAGGGTAGGGCCGACGAACGTGCGCGGCAGAGTCGCCGTGTGGCACTCCAGGCAGTATTCGTTGAACAGGAGCAATCCGGCTTCCGGGTCGCCCGGATAAGACACGGCCTCACCGGTTCCAAGGCTGTGGGGGGTGGGCGGCGCCGTGATTGCGCTGGAGGGCGTTTCGGGCGCACAGGCGCTCAAAGAGAGCGCAGCGGCGACGAGGAGAAGACAGGAGGTCGGCAATTGTTTTCTGGACATGGGAACACCTCGCATTTGATCCTTACCATTGTTTTTTAGCGTGGACCGGATTGGCGAGCGGGCGAGGCGAGAGTACAGAGCGGACCTGCTCAACCAGTTGGGGGGAATCGATGTCCTTGAGCAGATAGAGGGAGGCGCCCGCGCGATGGGCGGCCCACCGCTCCCACTCGCTGGGATAAGAGGTGAGGACGACGACCTTCGCCCCCAGGCCGCTCTGGGCGATCCAGCTGACGATCTCCAACCCGCGCCCGTCGGCGCGTTTGGTCTCGACGATGACCACGTCCGGCCGCAGCGTTCTGACTGCCAGCAGGCCGGCCTCCGCCTCCCCCGTCTCCCCGACGACCAAGATGCCCTGCGCCGAACACAAACGCTCCCGGAGCGCCTGCCGCACGGCCGGGTGATCGTCAATCAGGTAAACCTTGAGGGGGTTCATGCTGACCAGTATAGCCCCGCGCGGCGCAGCGGCGCAGTGTTTATCATCCTCTCCCCCTCTTACAAATGTCATATGAATTAGATGAACAAAGTCGCTACTCCCCCGCCATACTGTTTACACTCCGGCCTGCTTGGGGAGCGTGATCCTGACTTCGGTGCCCAGCCCGTTTGCGCCCGGGCCGATCAGCAGCCGGCCGCCGAGGGCCTGCGCCCGGTCCTCCATGTTGACCAGGCCGTGCCCCACGCGCCGCTCGACCTGGTCGGGCTTGAAGCCCCGTCCATTGTCGGCCAGTGCGAGCGTCACCTCCGCCCCTTGATCCATCAGCCGGACTTCCATGCGCGAGGCCCGGCTGTGCCGCGCGGCGTTGCTCAGCGCCTCCTGCGCGATGTGGAACAACGCCAGCCGCGCCTCCGGCGTCAGCGCCCGGTCGGCCTGCGGGTCGGCGTTCAGCTCGACGACCATCAACGTGTTGGCTTTGAACTCGGCCAGCAGGCGCTTCAACCCTTCGATCAGGTTGTCGCCCTCGAACCGGCGCGGGCGCAGGTCGAGGATGTACGAGCGGATGTCGCGGATGGTCGCGTTGAGCGACTCGATGGCGTTCTGCAGCTGGTCGCGCGCCCCGGCCAGGTCGCCTTCGAACAACTGGCTGGTAATGTATTCCAGCGTCAGCCCGACCGCGTAGATGGACTGGATCACGCCGTCGTGCAGATCCATGCCGATGCGCTGGCGCTCTTCGAGCACGCGCAGTTGCTGCACCTGCTCGTACAGGCGGGCGTTTTCGACGGCCACGCCGATCTGATGGCCAATGCCGGTCAACAGCGCCATGTTGGCCGGGTCAAAGGTCGCCGGGTCGCGGGCGGCCAGGCCGAGCGTCCCGACCACTTTGCCCTTCGCCAGCAGCGGGATGCAGGCGTAAGCCTTGAAGCCAGCCTGGATCACCGCCTGGCGCAAGTAACGCACGTCGTGCGCGAGGTCGGTGGACACGAGCGGCCGGCCGGCGGCGGCCACCCGGCCCGGAAACCCCTCGCCGCGTTTGAAGCGCGGGATGGTTCGAAACGGCTCGGTGAACTCACCGCGCTGCAACGCCAGCACCATCTCTTCGCTGGCTTCGTTGAGCAGGAAAATTTCCCCGACCTCCGCCTGCGAAACGGCCAGCACCTGATCGAGGGCGTCCGTCATCACGCGATTGAGATCAAGGTACTGGCTGACGGCGGCGGCGACCGCGTTCAACGCAGCCAATTCCCGGTTGCGCTCGAGCGAGGCCTGATGCAGCCGGGCGTTTTCGATGGCGATGCCCGCGTGCGCCGCCAGCAGTTCGATCAGGTACTCGTCCTCGGCGGTGAATTCCTCGGCCGCCTGCTTGTCGGCGAGGTAGAGGCTGCCCAGCCGCTGGCCTTTGTGGATAATCGGCGCGCCCAGAAAACTGGTCATCGCCGGGTGATTCGGCGGGAAGCCGACCGAATGCGGATGCTCGGTCACGTTGCGCAGGCGCAGCATCTGTCCCTCTCGCGCGACCACTCCCAAAACGCCCAGCCCGCGCGGGCGGTGGCCGATCAGGGCTTCGGCCTCGGGGCTGAGGCCGGTGGTGACAAACTCGGCCAGCCCTTCGCCCGTCTCGTCCGGGACGCCGAGGGCGGCGTAGCGGGCGTTGACGAGTTGGGCGGCGGTGACGACGATGCGCTTGAGGGTTTCCGTCAGAGACAGGTCGGCGGAAATGGCGAGTGAGGCTTCGTGCAAGGCCACCAGTTGTCTGCCCGCGCCCTCAGCATTCAGTGACGGCGAATCCATAATTGCCATTGTAAGATAATCTCTCGCGCACGACAAACCCGATTGGCGTGGGAGCGGCTTGTAGCCGCGATAGTCGCGGTTGTCCGCTTCGCGCCGCTCCCACGACTTTGGAAAAGTTCTGCCTGAAAGGTCGCCAGAGGATGGGCGTGGGAGCGGCTTGTAGCCGCGATAGTCGCGGTTGTCCGCTTCGCGCCGCTCCCACATGCGCATAGTATTCGGGAGGGACCGAAGCGGCGCTTGCCGAATGCCCTTGCTCACAGGTAAAATGAGGGTATGCGACGGCAAAGAATTATCCTGGTAGACGATCACGAAGTGGTGCGCCTGGGGCTGAAGGCGCTCATCGAGCGCCATCCCGACATGGAAGTGGCGGCCGAAGCCTCGGCCGCCAGCGAGGCGGTGGCGAAGTGCCTGGCTTTCAAGCCCGACATCGTCATCCTGGATATCCGCCTGGGCGGGACGAGCGGCATAGACGCCTGCCGGGAGATCACGGCGCAGCTCCCAGAGACGAAAGTCATCATGCTGACGAGCTACGCCGAGGACGATATGCTGTTTGCCGCGATCCGGGCCGGGGCCGCGGGTTACGTGCTCAAGCAGGCCGGCGGTCAGGAAGTCATCCGGGCCATCGAGACGGTGGGGCAGGGCCACTCGCTGCTCGACCCGGCGCTGACGGAACGCGTCTTCGTCGAGGTGCGGCGGGCCGCGCGGGCGCAGGAGTCCTCCGCCTTCGCCCAGCTCACCGAACAGGAGCGCCGGGTGCTGCTGCTCGTCGCCGAGGGCAAGACCAACCGCGAGATCGCCCAGGAACTGCACCTGGGGCAGGGCACTGTGCGCAACTACGTCAGCAACATCCTCAGCAAGCTGGGCCTTGCCAACCGCGCCGAGGCGGCCTCCTACGCCACGCGCAACAACCTCAGGGACTCTCTCTAGGACAGAATCCTGTTTGCTTTACACCGCCGACACCTGACAGGTGTGCGCACACCTGTCAGGTGTCGGCTTAGCCGTCTCACACCAGAGTACCCTCAAGCCGACAGCCAAACGGGCGTATAATCTCTGGGTAAATGCTCATGCTGTTACGCCGGGAAGCCCGCTTCACGTCCATGTGTTCAGCCGGAGAAATAACTGCTTACCCCTTCCGCCCCACCCACGCCGGGAGATGCAATCTCCCGGCTAAAAACATGAAAGTCCGGTAAACCGGACTGTAGGGAACGCCAATCGGCTTTACCCCGCTTCGCGCCCATGCTTTCAGACGGGGAATTTCGCGAAGCACCTTTAGGGCATTCCCCAGTGGCAGGCCGTGAGCAGTTACGCCAGTCCACCTGATTTTGATGGATGCATATAACGACTTTGATCGTCGGCTGATGGCTGACGACTAAAGTCGTCACTACGCCATGCGGACGACTAACGCGAAGCGGTCACTTATTGAATGCCTCTTTTTCTTCTGCTTGGTCTGTTTCTGATTGGGCTGGTCTTCGCCGTGTACGCGCGGCGGCGCGCACGGCATGACCGCCTCTCGCCGGATTTCCGGGCGCTCTTTTATCCGCCGGTCTTCGCCGACGAAGAAAAAACCCGCGTCGCGGCCCTGCTGACGCGGGTTTTGCGCGGCGTCCTGATCGTCACGCTCATCGTGACCCCGCTCGTCATCCTCCTCCAGCCAACGCACGGCCGCCCGAATGTGGCCCTCCTCGGCTCGGCGACGGGGTTGATCACGCTGGGCTTGCTCACTTTAACCCGGCGGGGCTACGTCCGGCTGGCGAGCGCCCTGCTGCCCTCACTTCTGCTGGTCATCGTCACGCTGGCGCTGCTCACGTTTGGGGGATTGCGCAGTCCCACCGTCAGCGGCTATCTGGCCATCATCGTCATCGCCGGCCTGCTGCTGGGTGAGCGCGGCGCGGTCGTCTTCAGCGTGCTCTGCGCGTCCGCCCTGCTGGGCGTCTACCTCGCCGAAGCGAGCGGCGCCTGGCGCATCCCATACGGCCCCTTGACCGGCTTCGACGCCTGGCTCCT
>DAOTXG010000105.1:0-2461 GCA_034435515.1 Anaerolineales bacterium | reverse complement strand
TAGCGATGGACTTCGTCAATCAGGGCCGTGTACACCCGGTTGAGCTGCCGGGTCAGTTCTTCCGCGCCGCGCTCAAAACCCAGCTCGCGGGCCAGCGCCTCGGTGAGCGGCGTGAAGCCGGAGATGTCGGCGAACAACGCCGCGCCGCGCGTCCGGTCGGGCAAGGTCTGGCCGCGGGCCAGGGCTTGGCGGCGATCCATGGGGATGTAGATGGCGGCGGTTTCCGTCGCCGCCTCCTGCTGTTCCTCTACGTCGCGCTGCAGTTGTTCGATCTGCCGCCGGAGGCGCTGCTCGCGGGCGTGCACCTCGCGGGCCATGCGCTGGAAAACGCGGGCCAGGTTGCCCAGGGCGTCGGCGCGCTCGGCCACGGGCGCCAGCCGGTCGAGGTCGAGGGTGTTCTTCTCCAGGGCCTGCGCCGCGTCGGTCAGGCGCTCGACCTGCCGCAGGTATTCGACCTCCTGATCGCGCAAACGCTTTTTCTCCAGGCTGGCGCTGAGGCGGGCCTGCAGCAGCACCGGGTCGAACGGCTTGGGCAGGTAATCCTCCGCGCCGTGCTTGATGCCTTTGACCACGCTCGCCAGATCGGTCATCGCCGAGATGATGATGACCGGGATATCGCGCGTGGCTTTGTCGGCTTTCAGGCGCGCCAGCACCGCAAAACCGTCCAGCACCGGCATCATGATGTCGAGCAGAATCAAGTCGGGCGCCTCGGCCTGAACCTGGTCGAGCGCCTCCTGCCCGTTGGCGGCGCTCACCGTGTCGTAATTCAGATCCTCGAGTTCTTGCTCGAGGTAATCCACGTTGAACGGCTCGTCGTCGACGATCAGGATTTTAGGCCGCGCGTTCATGCCTCACTTCGTAACTGCTCAAGCCGGGCGGTGGGGAACGCTGATTCCGCTGACGGGACGCTGATCGCGCTGATTTTTTTCTTGAATCAGCGACAATCAGCCTGACCGTCTCGCTCTGCGGCTTCGCCGCAGGCGAAGACGACAGAGTCAGCGTCGTCAGCATTCAAAAGAATGCCGGGTTGAGCAGTCGCCTCACTTTCTCAAAAGCTCGTCCAGCTTCGCCAACAGGAGCACGTCGTCCAGCGGCTTGGTCAGGTAAGCGCTGCAGCCCACGGCCAGCGCCTTCTCGGCGTCGCCGCTCATGGCGTGGGCCGAGAGGCCGACGATCGGGATGTGCTCGAGCGCCGGATTCGCTTTGAGGCGCCGGGTGGCTTCCCAGCCGTCCATCACCGGCAGCGACATGTCCATCAGGATCAAGTCCGGGCGCTCCTGCTCCGCCAGCGCCACGCCTTGCGCGCCGTCGCGGGCAATCACCAACGCGTAGTCATCCTCCAGCAGTTGGGTGACCAGGTCAATGTTCACTTCGACGTCTTCGACGATCAGGATTTTCTTCATCATTATTCGCACAGACTGACGCACTGGCGTGCGTCACTACGAACGGGTGTGGTATTTGTCCAACGCCGACTGCAACTCGCGCAGGAGCGTCTCGCCCGCCAGGCCCTGCTTGTGGACGACCTGGGCGACGTTTTGCTGCAGCAGCGCGGACTCCTCGGCGGTGAGCGTTTTGGCGGTGATGACGACGACGGGAATACTGCCATACTCCGGGTTACTTTGCAACAGTTCCAGCACGCCAAAACCATCCAGGCGCGGCATCATCAAGTCGAGCAAAATGGCGTCCGGCCGCTGGCGTTGCACCGCCTCCAGCGCGGCCACTCCATCGGCGGCGTGGTCGAGGCGATACTTGGCGCCCAACAATTGCCGGGCCAGGTCGTGGATGTTCGGATCGTCGTCCACCACCAACACGCGCCGGATGGCGGTCCCATTGATGCGCGCCAGGCGCTTTAGGGAATGGAGCACCGCTTCGGCGTCCAGCGGCTTGAGCAGATAATCCGCCGCGCCCAGCCGGTAGCCCAGCGCTTTCTTATCCACAATGGTGAGCATGATCACCGGGATGTCGCGCGTGGCAGGATCGCTCTTGAGTTCATGCAGCACCTGCCAGCCGTCTTTCTGCGGCATCATGATGTCGAGCGTGATCGCGTAGGGCCGGAGTGCACGCGCTTTGGCCACTCCCTCGTCGCCGCTGCGCGCGCCCATCACCTGATACCCGGCCTCCCCCAGGTTCTCCTGCAGCAGATAAAGCACGTCCGGGTCATCGTCAATAGACAGGACGACCGGTCTATCCGTAGAGACGGGGATTAGCGTGGGAGCGGCTTGCAGCGCGACTGGCGTGGGAGCGGCTTGCAGCGCGACTGGCGTGGGAGCGGCTTGTAGCGCGACTGGCGTGGGAGCGGCTTGTAGCCGCGACTGGGTCGTCTCCCGCTGGGGCGTCTCCGCCGCCAGCGCCGGCTTCGCCCCGTACTGCAGCGGCACCGTCAGCGTGAAGGTCGAGCCGACCCCCAGCGCGCTCGTCAGCGTGATGTCCCCGCCCAACAGCCGCGCCAGACTCCGGCTGA
>DAOTXG010000104.1:0-3747 GCA_034435515.1 Anaerolineales bacterium | reverse complement strand
CTCGTAATATTGCCCCCACAAGTAAACCACATCAAATTGCGGCGCGGCCGGGGAGGCGTTCTCCAGCGCAGACTTCTCCTCGTCCCGCCGACCTAAAATATGCAGGACCTCGATCAGCCCCTTGCGCCATTCCCAGCGTTCCTCGAGCGCCAGCGCCTGGGCGTAATAGTTCAGCGCGGTCTCGTTGGCGTAGTCGTGCTGGGCCTTGCGCGCCGCCTTGTCCAGGTAGAACAGGGTCTTGACGCGCTCGCCGCCGCGGCCGAAGTGATAGGCTAACTGTTCGACGGCCTCTGGCCGCAGATTCTCCAATACCTTGCCCACGGCGAGGTGCAATTGGCGCTGTTGCGCCTCCAGCAGCGTTTCGTAGGCCACTTCCTGGGTGATGATATGCTTGAAAATGTAGGCCACCTGCGGCGGCAGTTCCAGCCGGGCGAAGTCGCGCACTTCCAGAATTGTGATGTGCTCGCCCAGGCCCTTCGGGCCTGGGCGCGCCGGATGGACTTCGACCAGCAGATCCACTTCGAACACACGTCCGATGACACTGGCGACTTTCAGCGTCAGCTTGTGCGCCTCGGGCAGGCGGTCAATGCGTGAGAGCACGACCCCGTGGACCGAGTCGGGGATGCCCATCTTGACCGCCGAGAGCTGCGCGTCCGGGACCAGCGCCCAGCGTCCCGTGGCCGCGTCTTTGATAAGGCAGTTCGCATCGCGCAGGGCGGTGACGATGGCCTCGGACAAGTCCCACTCACCATTCTGCCGATAGAGCGTGCTGGCTTCACGCAGCGCATCCACCAGTTCTTCGGTGAAGAAAGGGTTGCCTTGCGCCTGCGCCTGAATCAGCGAGAGGGCCAGGGCCGAGGGCGGCGCCTGCAAGCGGTTCTCCACCAGCGCCGCGATGCCTTCCGGCGAAAGCTCGCTCAAATCCAAATGCTGATGGTAGGGTAGACGGCTCAATTCGGGCAAGAGTGGCCGGTCCTCGCGCACGGGCGGGCGCTGGACGAGCGCCAGCAAAATCCGCGACTGCGCGACGACGCGGCCCAGCGCCAGCGTCAGGCCTTCTGAGGCTTCGTCCAGCCAGTGCGCGTCTTCGACGAGCACCAACAGGGGCGCGGCCTGCGCCCAGGTCTGGAGCATATTCACGACGAGCGAGAACAGCGCCTCCTGCCGCACGTGCGGGTCGAACGCGGCCGTCGTCGGGTTGTCCTCGATGTCTACCCCGAGTAAGTCACGGAGCAAGGGAAAGCGGATCAGCCAGTTGGGGTTAGCCCCCACCTTGGACCGCAAGTTGCGGAGGGTTGCTTCTGGCGTCTCACTCTCATAATCGCCGATCAGCGTGCGAAAGATCTGACGCCACGGCGCGTAGAGCACCTGGCTCACACTCTGGCAGGCGCCGACGGCGACGCGCAAACCCCGGCGCGCTGCCCGCGCGGCGAACTCGGCGGCGAGATGGCTCTTACCCACACCCGGTCCGCCCTCAATGCGAACGATTCGCCCTGAACCGGACCAGACTATTTCTATCACCTCGTCCAGTTGGGTCAGTTCCTTGTCGCGCCCGACGAGCTTGCTCGTGTAATGGGCGATCGGCCTCCGCTCCGAGGGTTGCCGCGCCTCAAGAACGGCGGCGATGGGAAGGGGGTCTTTCTTCCCTTTGATCTGCACTGAGCCGAGGAATTGGAAGTTGTAATTCTGGGCCATCCCCTCGGCGATATCTTGTGTGACGAGGATTTGTCCCGGCGCCGCCTTGCCCATCAAGCGCGCGGCCAGGTTGACCGAGTCGCCCAGCACGCCGTACGTGCGGCGGGTCGAGCCGCCATAGGCGCCCGCCCACACGCGCCCCCGGCTGATCCCGATCTGAACGTCCCGGATGAATTCCATCCCTGGCGGGGGGGCGCGCAGCGCCAACGCCGCCGCCACCGCCCGCGCCGGGTCGTCGTCGTGGGCGACTGGCGCGCCGAACGCGCTGTAGAGATAGCACCCCTTGTCGCCGATGGTCAGCTGCAGCAGGTAACTCTCGTACTGATCGAGAATTTTCTGAACGTGCTGAATGTAAATGCCCAGCTTAGCGCCCGCTTCTTGGTCGCGGTCGTAGTCTATCCCGCCAAAGCGGAGGAACAGGGCCACCGCCGGGCGGATCTCCGCCAGGTATTGGCCTTGCCCGTGCGCTTCGCGCTCGTAAACGGGCGGCAGCAGCCAGGGGCGCAACTGCGCCTCGCTCAGCGCGCCGGCGTTGGCCGCCGGCCAGGGGGCCGGTTCCACCAGAATTTTCAGGCGGGAGACGACCGCAAAGCGTTGCGCCTCGTCGGCGGCGCCCTCCTCGCGCCACTCCTGCACCTCGATTTGATCGCCCAACTGCGCCACGATTTCGGCCCCGACGACTACTTCGCCTTTGCTCGCGTAGTGTTCGGCGGCGGCCATCCGGTCGAGCGTCGAACCAGCCAGCACATCCAGCAGTTGAATATCGGGCGCGCCGAGGCGGAAACGGCGCACCGCGCCGGCGGCGAGGGCGACCTTCATCGCCAGCGAGACGACGCTGCCGGAGGGGGTCTGGATGGAGGCGAACTGTTCCATCTGTTTCTGCATCGCCAGCGCGCAGGCCACCGCGCGCCGCCCGTCGTCGCCGTCGAACCAGCAGGTGATCGCGTCGCCGCTGAACACCATGACGCTGCCGCGGTAGCGATCCACTTCGCCAATCAAGGCATCGTAGATCAGGTTGAGTTGGCGCGTCAATTCCTCCGCGCTGCGTTTGGGGCCGAGGTCTTTCAACAGGGCTTCGGCCAGGGGCGTGAAGCCGGAGACGTCGGCAAACAGCGCCGCGCCGGTCCGGGGGCCGTCTGGCAGATCGCTCCCCTGGAACATCGCCTGGCGGCGATCTATGGGAATATACGTCGCGAGGAGTTCCATCGTCTATCGCACCTCAAATGGGTGAGCATCCGGGAAAAAAGGGTGCAAGTCTCTAAGCCTGAGATGCGATTTGATAGTACTGTGAATTAGCAACTTTGTCTAATGACCTCGGTCATGCCCGAGCCGGACGCCGCCGGGATTTCTAACGCTTTTTTCACCTCCTGGACCTGTGGCTAGGGAGGTTGCAAAGTCCATTGACTCTGAGAGCCTTTTGTGGCGTAGGAGCGGCGCGAAGCGGGCACCCGCGATGGCGACCTGTGAAGCCCAGTTATGTCGCGGCTACAAGCTGCTCCCACGACTTTGCAATAGTCCTAACCTGTGGCCTGTCACCCTGTCACTCTGCCGCCATGTCAGTTACAATAGCCCCATCCGTTTCATCCGTTCAATCCGTTGACTCACCGTCCCAAAGGGATGCTTCGCGATGAACCGTCTCGCCCACACCACCTCGCCTTACCTCCTTCAGCACAAAGACAATCCCGTGGACTGGTATCCCTGGGGCGACGAAGCCCTTGCGAAAGCTAGAGCCGAAGACAAGCCTATCTTCCTCTCTATAGGATACGCCGCATGTCATTGGTGCCATGTTCTGTCGCATGAGTCTTTTGAAGACCCTGACACTGCCGCGCTGATGAACGAGTGGTTCGTCAACGTCAAAGTGGACCGCGAAGAACGCCCCGACCTGGACGGGATTTACATGCAGGCGGTGGTGGCGATGACCGGGCATGGCGGCTGGCCGATGAGCGTCTTCCTCACGCCCGACGGCGTCCCGTTCTACGGCGGCACGTATTTCCCCCCGCGCCCCGCGCACGGGATGCCCTCGTTCCAGCAGGTCCTGCGGGGCGTGCACGA
>DAOTXG010000103.1:0-13050 GCA_034435515.1 Anaerolineales bacterium | reverse complement strand
GTTCGCCGCTTGCCCATCGCCTTCGTTTGCCCCGACCACCGCCGTGTTGGTGATGGTCCCGGCGGCGTTGGGGGCCGGCGTCACGGTGAGCGTGATGGTCTGGCTGCTGCCCCTGGCGAGCGCGCCCAGGGTGCACACCACCCGCCCGCTGGCCAGTGAGCAGCCGGTGGAAGCCGAGTTGAACGTCACCAGCGACGAGAGGGTGTCCGTCACCTTCACGCCTGTGGCAACCGACGGCCCGTTGTTCGTCACGGTGAGCGTGTAAGACAGAGCGCCAAGCACGTACGCCGGGTCAGGCCCGTCGGCTTTGACGAGGGCCAGTTCGGCCTGCGGCTTGACGGTCGTGACGGCGATGGCCGTGTTATCCCCAGTGTTCTGATCTGGCTCAACGCTCGTGACGACGGCAGTGTTTGTAATCGTCCCGACGGCTGTGACGGTCGGGGTGACGGCGATGGTAAGCGTCTTAGTGCTGCCGCTGGTCAGCGAGCCGGCGTTGCACGTGACGACGCCGCTCGCGTGCGCGCAGCCCGCCGAGGCCGACTTGAAGGTGACTCTGGCCGGCAGGGTGTCGGTCAGCAGGATGCCTGTCGCATTCGACGGGCCGCTGTTCGTCATCACCAGCGTATATGTCAGGGTCGCCCCGGCCAGGACCGGGTCCGGGGAGTCGGCTTTGCCGAGGGCCAGGTTCACCGGGTTCACCGTGGTCGTGGCCGTCGCGGTGTTGTCCGCCGGGTTGAGCTCGGGGGCGTCGCCTCCCACCGTCGCGGTGTTGACGAGCGTCCCGCCGGTCGTGGTCGTGACGACGATCGTCGCCGTCACGACGGCGCCGGCGTTCATCGTCCCCAGAGTGCAGACGACGACGCTCGTCCCGGCGCACGTCCCCTGCGTAGAGGTCGCCGATTTAAGTGTCGCGCCCCCCGCGAGCGTGTCGGTAAGCACGACGCCGGTGTTGTTGAGCGGGCCATTATTCCTGACGACCAGCGTGTAGGTCAGCAGATTGCCCGCCGTGAGCGGGTCGGGCGCGTCCGTCTTCGTGACCGACATATCTACGGGGCTGACAGGCGTCACGAGTGTGGCTGTATTGTTCGCCAGGTCAGGATCGCCTTCGCCGCCGGTGACCGCGGCGATGTTAGTGAGGTTAACTACCGCCGTCGGGGTGACGACGATGGTGACCGTCGCAGCCGTGCCAGCCGTCACCGTGCCCAGGGAGCAGACGATTGTGCTGGTCCCGCTGCACGCGCCGCTGGGGGCAATAGGGCCGAGAGTCAGGTTGGCCGGGAGAGAATCGGTCATCGTCACGTTGGCGGCGTTCAAAGGCCCGGCGTTGGCGACGACGACGGTGTAGGTCAGCCTGTTCCCCACGAATACGACGGCCGGCGCGCCGGTCTTCGTAATCGAGAGGTCGGCGGCGGGGAGGACAGAGGCCGCGGCGGTCGTCGTGTTGTCGGCCAGGTTGGGGTCGAACTCACCGCCGGCCACGGCGGCCGTGTTGGTGATCGTCCCGAAGGCGTTGGGCGTGACGGTGAAGGTGTTGGTCACGACTGCGCCGCTGGCGAGCACGCCGAGGCTGCAGGCGACGACGCCGCCCGCCGGCGAGCAGCCGGCGGAGGCCGAGTTAAACGTCGCGCCGGAGGGAAGCGTGTCGGTCAGCACGACGCCCGTGGCCTCCGACGGCCCGGCGTTGGTGACGACCACCGTGTAGGTGACCGGATGGTTGAGGAAGGGCTGATTGAACGCCTGCCCGATAGAAAGCGGGGCCTGCGCGTTGACGGTTGTGGTCGTCGCGGCGGCGTTGTTTGAAGCATCCGTATCCAGCCCGTCGCCGGCGACCACAGCCTGGTTGGTAATCGTCCCGACCGCCGCCGGGCCGGGCGTGATGGTGATCGTCGTCGTCTGGCTGCTGCCGCTGTTGAGCGCAGCGATATTGCAAATCACCACGCCGCTCGAGTGGACGCACCCCGGCGGGGGCGAGTCGAACGTCACGTCGGCGGGCAGCGTGTCGGTGAGCACGACCCCGGCGGCGGTGAAGGGGCCGTTGTTGGCGACGACCAGCGTATAGGTCAGCGGGTTTCCGGCGTAGACCGGGTCGGGCGCATCGGTCTTGCTCACGGACAGATCGGCCAGGTCCACGGCGGTGCTGGCGGTCGCCGTGTTGTCCGCCGTGTTGAGTTCCAGGGCGGTGGTCGTCGCCGTGGCCGTGTTGACGATGACGGCTGAAACGGTCGGGGTGACGACGAGCGTGACGGTCGCCGCCGCGCCCGCGTTGATGTCGCCGAGGCTGCAGGTGACGAGGCCGCCCGCTTCGGCGCAGCCCGCCGAAGCGGAGTTGAACGTCACCCCAGCCGGGAGCGTGTCGGTGAGGAGGACGCTCGTGGCGGTGGACGGGCCTTTGTTCTGGACCGAGATGGTGTACGTCAGCGGACTCCCGGATTGCGCCGGGTCGGGCGCATCGGTTTTGGCGACGACGAGATCGGCGTTGGGCGTGATCGTCGTCGAAGTCGCCGCCGAGTTATTTCCGGCGACCGGATCGAAGGCGGCGCTGCTCACGGTCGCCGTGTTAGTGACCGTCAGCGCCGTCCCGGTCGGCGTGACGACGAGGGTCACCTGCGCGGCGAGGCTGTTGGGCAGCGCGCCGAGGTTGCAGACGACGGTCGCGGCCACGCTGCAAGTCCCCTGAGACGAAGTCGCGGATTTCAGCGTCACGCCGGCGGGCAGCGTGTCGGTCAGCACGACGCCATCGGCGTCCGAGGGACCGAAGTTGGAGACGGAGACGATGTAGGTGAGGGGAGTCCCGGCGGGCGCCGGGTCGGGCGAATCCACTTTGGCGAGGGACAGGTTGGCCGAGGGGAGGACGGTGGTCGTCGCGAGGGCCGTGTTATTCGATGGGTCGCTGTCGCCGCTTGTGTTGGTCACCACCGCCGTATTGGTGATGACGCCGCTGGCGGAGGGAGTGACGTTGATCGTGATCGTCGCCTTCTTCTTTTTAACCAGGAAGCCAATGTTACAGGCGACGACGTTGCCCGTTCGCGAGCAACTTCCCTTCGTCGTCGTCACCGCGTTGACTGTGACGCTGGCCGGCAGCGTGTCCGTCATCACCACGCCCTGCGCGTGGGCGGTCGCGGAGTTTTGGACGGTGAGGGTGTAGAGCAATTGATTGCCCACCAGCACCGAGGCGGGCGAAGCGGTTTTAGAGATCGACAGGTCGGAGGGCGCGGCGAGCGCGACGGGGGCCGGCTCGAAACCCGCCAGCGTTCCAATGACTAACGCCGTAACGGCCAGCAGATGAAGACCTTTGTGGAGGAAAAGCGCAGTTGTTCTATTCATGAACCCTTAAGCGGCGATCAAAAATCAGGCGTCCACGAATAGAGAACGGATAAGCGGATAAGATGCGATGAATCCGTTTACGCGAAGCGGTTTCGTATCCGTTGACGCCGAGTCAAGCTTGTTTTATTAATCTCTATTCTATAACACGGACGCGCCCGGTCAGGCTTACAGTTTCCTGACGAAGTGGGAGGCGCGCTAGTAAAGCTCGCGGAGGAGGAGCCGGATTTCTCTGGCCGAGGCGGCGACCGGGCGCAAACGCAGGTGAGTCAACCGGCTCAAGCGCTCCTGCGCGGCTGGATCATTCGGATCGCGCATCGCAATCGTCAGGACCGGGCCGTGCCGCGCAATGGGGACGCACATCAATTCCTTCGCAATCTGGCTGGGGATGAGGCGCGCGACCGCCGGGTCAACGCGCAGACGGGCCTGGTAGCCCCAGGCTTTTTGATGCGCCGCTGGCGCATGGCCTGGCGGGAAGAGGGTGACCGTAATTTTACGCGCGCTCATATCGGGTGGGCTAGTACCATCAGCCTACCACAAATCAACCTGCCTGCGACTTACAGTCTGCTGACAAAAACAGCCTGGGATGTTCCCAGGCTGCATGGAATCCAACGAGCGGTTAAGAGCGGGTTTGAATTTTTTCACGCGCCAAAACGATAGCCCACTCCCCGAACCGTCTGAATATAGGCGGGATGCGAGGGATCCTCCTCCACTTTTTCGCGCAGCCGCCGGACGGCCACCTCGATCAGGTTCATCCCCCCGGACGGCATGGTATAGCCCCAGACGTTCTGGAACAACTCTTCCTTGCTGAGGGCGACGCCCACGCGCTGGATCATATACTGCAGCAGCTGGAACTCGAGCGGCGTCACCTGAATCGGCTCGCCGCGCCGCAGGGCGCGCTGGGCGTCTATGTCCAGCTCTAAATCGCCGTACATCAAGCGGCCCGTCGTCTGCGTGACCGACCGTGACGTCCGCTGCAGGATGGCGTGGATGCGCGCGATGAGTTCCTTAGGCCGGAAGGGCTTGAAGATGTAGTCGTCCGAGCCGGATTCGAAACCCTGCAGGATGTCCTGCTCGCGGCTCATCCCGGTCAGCATCATAATCGGCACGGGCGAGACGCGCCGGATGTACTGGCAGACCTCAAACCCGCTCATGTCCGGCATCATCACATCCAGGATGATCAGGTCGAGCGGGTTATTGCGCCAGACCTCCAGCGCCTCGGCGCCGCTCGAGGCCAGAAGGACTTTCAGGTTGGCCGCCTTGAGCGCGGTCTGCACCATCTGCTGGCTGGACGGGTCGTCGTCAGCGAAGAGAATTTGTGGGGCATTCATAGGCTTTTCCATGACCGGCATAATTCAGCGATGATCCCTGAGAAATAAAATCGGTCATACGGCGGATTTTATCACGAATCGGCTCTCCCGGATTTACCGGGAAACCACGTCGGTCACGCTACGAGCGTGACCGACGATAATCCCGCCCAGGTCAGGAGCGCCCACTCCGCTAAAAAGGTTTCGGGGTGATGAGCAGGAAGAACAGCCCGAGCGTGAGCAGCCCGACGAACCTGCGCCCCCCGTCGAGCGGGGTGATGTCGTTGAGCGGTTCCGGATGGCGCAGCCCGGTGAGCAGGGCGAAGAAGGCCCACGTCCACCAGCCGTTCCAGCTGAAGCCCATTACCAACAGGGCCGCGAAAGCCGCCATCCCCAGCGGGCGCGCCGCGCGGCCCAGGGCCGCGTAGGCGATGTGGCCGCCGTCTAACTGGCCGAGGGGCAGGAGGTTGAACCCGGTCACGAGCAGCCCGAACCACGCCGCAATCGCCATCGGGCTGAGGGCCACGGCCTGGTTGGGCGTGTGGGGCGCGAAAATGTCCACCAGCCAGCGGATGAGCAGCGACGAGCCGAGGTAGCCTCCCGTACCCAGGCGCGGGACGATCTCCGACTGCAGCAGCCCGACGACCATTAACGGCACGGCCACGACGAACCCGGCCAGGGGGCCGGCCACACCTACGTCGAACAGCGCCTTGCGGTTCTCGACCGGGCTCTTCATTTGAATGAACGCGCCGAACGTGCCCAGGCCAAAGGGGACGGGGATGAAGTAGGGCAGCGTGACCTGCACGCCGTGCCAGCGCGCCGCGGCGTAGTGGCCCATCTCGTGCACGCCGAGGATGAACAGCAGGGTTGTCGCAAAGGGCGCGCCCGCAGTGAATACCGGCAGCAGCCGGAGCAGGTCGCCGGTTTGCCAGGCGGCGCGCCAGGCCTGGAGCGCGTTGACTCCGGCGAAACTCGCGCCCGCCCACAGCGTGGTGAGCAGCGTGGCGGCGAGCAGAAGCACGTTGACCGCCGGGTTGAGGCGCGCCATGGGCGACAGGCCGCGCTGGGCCACGACGATGTCCGTCCCGCCCTCGCGCCGCAGCAGGGGCGTGTACCCCAGGCGGCGGAAGCGCTCCTTCAGCGCGCCGAAGACGGTTTCGGCGTCTTGGCTCAATTGCCCGGCGAACAGGACTGAATCGCCGCGCGCCGTCGAGCGAACGTCAGTAATGCGCAGCAGCCCTTCCACTTCCAACTGCAAACGTCCGATGACATCCACCGGCGGCTGGTAGAACCCTTCGTAAGTGAACATCTCCATCTCCTTTCGACCTCAACTGCCAGACGCTACTTTATCCAAAGTCTCGCTCCAAACTTGTCAGCCGGGCGCTCAATTGGCTGACGTTTGCGCTCACCTGACAGGATAGGGGCAAAGGGGTAAACGCCGTATTAGAGAAACCTGAGAGGCAGATGAGTCGGCCCTGCCCGATTGGTCAGGGTTCTGGCGCGTCAAAGTTTGGGCAGCACAATCGCCTCTTGCTTCTGGTACTTGCCCTTCTTGTCGGCGTAGGAGACATCGCACTCTTCGTCCGCTTCAAAGAACAACAGTTGCGCGATGCCCTCGTTGGAGTAAATTTTGGCCGGGAGCGGAGTAGTATTCGAGATTTCGAGGGTAATATACCCCATCCAGGCAGGCTCCAGCGGGGTGACATTCACGATCAAGCCGCAGCGCGCCATCGTGGACTTCCCCAGGCAGACGACCAAGACACTCCGGGGAATGCGAAGATATTCGACGGAGCGAGACAGGACGAACGAGTTAGGCGGAATGATGCACACGTCACCCCGGTAGTCCACCATGGATTTCGGGTCGAAGTGCTTGGGGTCGACGATCGCCGAATGGACGTTGGTAAAAATCTTGTACTCGTCGGCCACGCGGATGTCGTAGCCGTAGGACGAGACGCCGTACGAGATCACGCCATTGCGCACCTGGCTCTCGACGAACGGCTCGATCATTTTCTGCTCCAGCGCCATCTTCTTGATCCAATGGTCGGGTTTCAGACCCATACGTTTTCTCCTGGCAAAAAAAATCCCTTCACCTCTCCTCCTCCTTCACCGGGTTGCTCAGTTTCCCGATCCCCTCAATCTCCACCTCCACCACGTCCCCGGCGTTGAGCAGGCCCCGTCCGCCCGGCGTGCCGGTGAGGATCACGTCGCCCGGCAGGAGGGTCATGATGGAGGAGACGAAGGCGACGATCTTGGGCGCGGAGAATAGCATATCGTGCGTCGAGCTCATCTGGCGCGTCTCGCCGTTCACCCGGCAGGTGATGAGCAGCTCCGCCGGGTCGAGTCCGACAGCGATGCACGGCCCCAGCGGGCAGAAGGTGTCGAAGCCTTTGCCGCGCGCCCACAACCCGTCGGCGTCAATCAGGTCGCGCGCAGTCAAGTCGTTGGCGCACGCGTAGCCCAGCACGTGCGCCGGGGCCTGCTCCGGCGTTACCCAGCGCGTACGTTTGCCGATGACCACGGCCAGCTCCGCGCCATGTTCCACCTGCTGCGACTGGGGGGGCAGGCGGATCGGCTCGCCCGGGCCGATAACCGTCGAGGGCGGCTTGATGAAGATCGTCGGCAGGTCGGGCGCGGGGCTGCCGCTCTCGCGCACCCGGTCAGAAAAATTCCGGGTCAGGCCAATGATCTTGCTCGGCAGGCAGGGGGCCAGCAGTTTCACCTCGGCGAGTGGGACTTTCTTGCGCCCCCGTGAGAACTCGCCGAAGATGTCGCCCGTGATCGGCCCGACCTGCTCGCCGTCGAGATAGCCGAAATGGATTTGGTCGTCTTGCTGATAACGCACGATGAGCATGGTGAAATCCCAAATCCCAAACTCCAAATGTGACGCTCAGGGTTGGAGGCTGGAAGTTGGAGGCTGGAGGTTGGGACCTGGGATTTGGGATTCTAACCAGCGTTCCCAGCGGCCCAATCCGTCGTAGGCCGCGTATTTGTACGAGTCGGCCAGCGTCGGGTAGTTGTACACCGCGTGGATGAAGGCGTCAATCGTCCCCTCTTCGGACAGGACGTGCGCGCCGATGTGGACGAGTTCGGAGGCCATCTCGCCGATCAGGTGCACGCCGAGTAGTTTCTTGTCGGCGGGCGAGAAGACGAGTTTGAGCATCCCGTCCGTGTCGCCGATGATCTGCCCGCGCGGGTTCTTTTCGTAGTAGGCGCGGCCCACCAGGTACGGCGTGTTCTTTTGCTGGCACTCGTCCTCCGACAGGCCGACCATCGAGATTTCGGGGATGGTGTAGACCGCGAGCGGCAGGACCGGCGAGACGCGCTCCTTATACAGCAGGTTGAAGGCGTGCACTATGCCCACGCGGGCCTGCTCCATCGAGGTCGAGGCCAGCGCAGGGAAGCCGATCACGTCCCCGGCGGCGTAGATGTTCGGGACGGAGGTCTGGTATTTGTCGTTGACGAGGATCAGGCCGCGATTGCCCAATTGGACGCCGAGCGGCTCCAGCCCCAGCCCCTCGACGTTGCTCTGCCGCCCCGCGGCGAACAGCGCGATCTCGTTGTCCAACTGCGTGCCGTCCAGCAAGGTAATGTGGATGTGATCCTGGTGGGTCTCCACCTTGCTCACGCGGGTGTTGAAGCAGAAACGCAGCCCCAGCCGCTCCAGGTGGCCGCGCAGGCGCCCGGCGATCTCGGAGTCCACGAAGGGCAGCAGCCGGTCGCGGCCATCCACGAGCGTCACTTCCACGCCGAGGGCCGTGAAGATGCAGGCGTATTCGGAGCCGATCACCCCGCCGCCGACGATGGTCATGGATTTGGGAATGTGGCTCATGCGGAGAATGGAATCGGAGTCGTAGATCAGGCGATGATCGAACGGGACGTCCGGCGGGTGGAAAGGCGACGAGCCGGTGGCGATGAGCACGATCTCCGTCGTGAGGTCGCGCACTCCGCCGTCGCGCAGTTCGACGCGCACGGTGTGCGGGTCGCGGAGCGAGGCCGCGCCCCACACGACTTCGATGTTGTGCCGCTCGAGGTTGCGGCGGATGATGCCCCACTCGCTCTCGACGACGATCTGCTTGCGGTACATGAAGTCGCCGACGGTCAGGCCCTCTTTCAGCGAGTAGTCAATGCCGTACAGCCCGCGCTGGCGCAGGCCGGAGAAGTACAGCGCCGTCTCGCGCAGCGTTTTGGAAGGCACGGTGCCGGTGTTGATGCCCGCCCCGCCGAGGTGCGGCGTGCGCTCGACCAGCGCCACCTTTTTGCCGAAGTAAGCCGCCTGCGCTGCGCCCTTCTCACCCGCCGGGCCGGAGCCGAGGACGACGAGATCGTATTCGTATTGGCTCATGGTGTTGCACCTTGTTGGTAATTGGTAATTAGAGATTGGAGATTGTCCCCATGATACTCCCCGTTGCGGAGAAAGCAAAGGCGGTAATCAGTGAGCAGTGAACAGTGAGCAGTGAACAGTGAACAACCTGTCTGCTCACTGTTTACTGTTTACTGTCTACTGTTCACGGTTTTCCTTCCCCACGCCAGGTCGTAGTCCACCTGCCAGGGGTGGACGCGGACGGCTTCGAGCGGGAACTCGCCGAGGAGTTGGGCGAAGGCCGAGCGCGAGAAGGTTTTGCCGACGATGAGCCGGGCCTCGAACCCAACCCGGTTCGTCACCATGAGCACGCCGCCCGCGCGGAGGACGCGCAGACACTCGGCCAGCGCCGCCCGCGCGTCCGGCAGGAACTCCAGCGCTTCGAGGCAGGTCACCGCGTCGAACGACTCGGCGGCGAAGGGCAGGCGGTCGGCCGGCCCGAGCAGCCAGTGAGCGCGGTCGGGACAGGCGGCGCACTCGCGCCTCCCCTGCGCGATCATCCGCGTCGAGAGGTCGAGGCTGATCACCGAACCGTCGAAGGCGATCTGCCGCAGGAGCGCTCGCGCCACGCGCCCGTCCCCCGCCGCCACGTCGAGCACCCGCGGCCTTTCCGCATTCGCGTGGATCAGCGCCTCGGTCAACGGCAGGCCGACGAGGTCGGCTTCGGTCTCCAAATCGAACTTTTTGATTTTCTGGTAGCGCGGCGCGACCAGGTCGTAGAGCCAGACGACGACGCGCGGCCCCAGGTGTGCGCCTTCGGCGACGACGAGCTCCCAGTAGAGGACGACGGCCAGGAGGGCGAGGAAACCAATAGAGTAGGGAAGCCAGTCCATTGCAAATCAATATCCGACCATTCGTCCACGCGCCCGAACGCCGCCGCCCCGCCCTCCCACAAGGCGTGGACGTAGGCGAGCGGCTCGAGCGCCTGGCGGACGGTGGTGAGGATAGTGGAGCGGGTGAGGGGTGATTGAGGCATCAGTTGTCTCTAATTCTATGCTATGCTAGAGTTCCTGTGCTTAAAGGAGGCCCGACTTGTCCACTTCGCGTTTTGCACCTCAGCGTTACTGGTTCAAAGAGTTCAAAACCCGCCTGGAGCAATCGCGTGATCTGAAATCTGAGATCGAACTAGCTTTCGCGATGCTTCTCGGTGAATATGACACGGCGGTTTATGAGAATCGCTTTGTTGTAGGCGGGGTTTGCGAGTATATAACCAATGGTGCTACTTGCTCACAGGCTGAACTCTGCGATAGACAAATGAACCATGCCATTCTCATCCGGTTGCAAGCCCTGCCACTGGACCAGGATGTTGAACGCCGCGACGAGAAAAGCCAAGCGCGTCCGGAAATAATCGGCTTGCCGATGTCCGACTTTCTTGAGATGACACACGGTTGTCAACATAGACAACACCGTTTCAACCAGCATGCGGGTATTCCACGTGCCGCGTTTGCAGACCTTCATATTCGCTGGGTCACCCGTCCGGCCGTGAAAGGCGGGATCGGTCAAGACGACCATCTGCTCAGCGAACTGGGCGATCAGCGGGCGGAAATCCTGGTCTGGGGTGCTCATCAGATTGCAGTCCCAGGCGACGAACAGGCCCAGGTGATTGAGCACAAACCCGAATTTCGCCCCGATGATCCAACGCCAATTCGACAGGCCCTTATCCCCCAGTTGTTGCTGACTCCGCCCTTCCCGGCGGGGATGCAACAACTCCACCCCATAGGTATCCGCGAGGCCCAAGAGACTCGGTTCGGCCAGAAAGCGGTTCGTCCAGATCTGATGCGCCTTCAGCACCCGAAACAGCCGCGTCCGCTCTGGCACCTGGGGGAACAAGGGACGATAGTCGCGGACCAGCCACCGATAAAAAGCCCGGTTGCCGACCCCCTTGAGAGCAAACAGCAGGCCAATAGTGACAATTTCACTCGGATACAAGGCTGCCAGCGGGTGCTTGGGCACGTCCCGCAGGGCATCGTCCACTTTGATAAACAGCATCGTGATAAAGTCTATAGTAGGCATCGGGCAGGCTCCTTTGGCTGGGTTGGGCAAACCCTAGCATGAGCCTGCCCCCTGCCTTTTGTCAAATCCAACTAGCACCATTGGTTATATAGTGGGGGCAGCTCTTCGCGCAGTGGGAATAGATGCTCGGAATACCGGGGCTTTGAACCCACGCATTGACCTTCAACTGCCTGATTGTGAAGGATACTCCGTCAAGGGATCCTTCGCGCGCGGTTATGGCGATATCCGTCTGATAAACTCTTTGGGCAGCGCAGACGATTTAGAATGGACCGAGGCCACCATTTTCATATTTTCCGGCTTGGGGTTGGGTTATTGTGATCCTGAGCTGCTACCGGTTGCAACCCGCTCTACAAAAGACGCTTTGGTGCTAAGTCGGAAAAGGTTAGATGAGTTTCTAAAACAACAATCTGAATACCTGATCCCACTGGACATTTCATATAAATCGGAGAATCCATCTCAGACAAAGGTGGCTAGTCAAGCCGTTGCGAGGGAGATCATGACTCGGCCTGACTTCACGATTTTAGCCTCCTATGTTTAGCTAAGCCTTGCGCCGTTTTCGCGTTGCGGATGGCTTCAAATCGGTCACGGGGTGTTCAAGCAGCTGCATCTGACTAGCGAATGATTCTTTCTGCTTGCTTTTGCGGGAGTTAGTCCTCACGGGTGTTACCCCAGCCGGGTCATTCAATCCAACTTTGTCAAAGACTGCAATTAACTGTTGAGG
The DNA here is from genome assembly GCA_034435515.1 of Anaerolineales bacterium. Lineage (GTDB taxonomy): Bacteria > Chloroflexota > Anaerolineae > Anaerolineales > UBA6663 > DATDRS01. The sequence continues at coordinate 1,328 of DAOTXG010000103.1, read as the reverse complement.
CCGAACAGCCAGCGGCTCCTTCAATCTCCTGTTGGCGAGTTCCACATATTTAGCAATCGTTTCATATCCCACATATTGCCGCTTGAGCCATCGCGCCACTTTGGCCGTCTGCCCGGAGCCTAAGAATGGGTCAAGGATGAGGTCGCCAGGATAAGAATACAATGTAATCAGGCGGTATGGAATTTCTTCTGGAAACGGGCAGGGATGATCTAGCAAATCTGGGGGGACAGGGGCGATATGCCAGAGGTTATTGGCTGTATCCATTGTGAAGACGCGGTTAATAGGAAACTCAGCCTTCTCCTTTTCATCTGCGCTGTGGTCTTTGTAAATTGGCAGACCCGGCTTGCGAAAAACCAGAATGTACTCAGTCATGATGTTGGGGTAGAAATAACCTGGATATGGCTTTTGAATGGTTACGCCAGCACGTTTCACTCCCGCAGTGCATTTGTGCCATATGATGTCCTGATGGAATTCCCAACCCTTCTGCGTCAAGCGAGACACCAGATCAAAAGGCACAGGATAATGCTTGCCCTCAAGCAGAACTGTGCCGATCACGATAGCACAAAAGCCGCCTGGTTTTGTGGCGCGCAAAACTTCCCCAAAGATACGTTCTAGCCAATCTAAATACTCTGCGTATTGTGAATAGCCATTCGCGTAAGCGCGCGTGCGGTAATATTGCTTCTTGTCAGCAGCGTGAACATCGTAATCTATTGCGTTCCAATAAGGCGGTGAGGTCACAGTTAATGCCACGCTGCCGTCGGCAAGCTCAGGCATTGCCTCACACGAATGCTGATAAATGCGATTGAACATAGCGCACCTTGTTGAGAAGTAGTTGGCGTTAATCCGATGGCCGCGATTCCGCCTATAGTGTAGCTGAGAGCGGTGAAGTTTACAAGCTGGATTTTCGCTGCTGATCTTTTACGACGCCGGGTGCTCACCATACGTCAAAGCCGCCTCATTCCTGAACTGCATCCGATACAACCGCGCATACAGTCCGCCCCCCGCCATCAGTTCGGCGTGGCTGCCCAGTTCGACGAGCCGTCCCGCGTCGAGCACGGCGATGCGGTTGGCTTTGTGGACGGTCGAGAGGCGGTGGGCGATGATGACCGTCGTGCGCCCCTGCATCAGCCGTTCCAGGGCCTCCTGCACCAGCCCCTCGGATTCCGAGTCGAGGCTGGAGGTCGCCTCGTCCAGCAGCAGGATGCGCGGGTCTTTGAGGAGGGCGCGGGCGATGGCGATGCGCTGGCGCTGGCCGCCGGAGAGTTTCACGCCCTTCTCGCCCACGAGCGTGTCGTGCTGCTGCGGCAGGCGCAGGATGAACTCCTCGG
>DAOTXG010000102.1:0-16950 GCA_034435515.1 Anaerolineales bacterium | reverse complement strand
TATGCGCTCCAGCGCTTTCGTCAGGCTGGCGACGCAGAAGGAGCAGGACATCCCGCCGATTTTGAGTTGTAGCTTCTCGACGGGTTGTGTTGCTATGGATTGCATTGATTTGTCTCCTGTTGCCTGAGGCTGAAAGACATCATCTGTTTACCTTGAAGGGATGATACACCTTCCAGTAACTGGAGAGTCAAGAGGGAATTTTCAGGCCAGTGCAACTCGCGATTATGTTTGTCGCTCTGAAGGCCCATAACAATACCCGCCCTGCGACAAAGTAAGAATTCTTCGCCAACCCGCGTCTATACGGGTGAATGAGCAATTCGCTCTCAACACATTCACTCCATGGAGGTTCGAGATGAACATCATCGGCGCAATCGTTGCAGGTCTGGCGGGAACCGTTGTCATCAGTATGATCATGGCCATGGCCCCTAAAATGGGCATGCCCAAGATGGCAATCTGGGAAATGCTCGGTTCCATGTTCAGCAAGGACGGCAACAACACCCTCGGCTGGATCATACATTTTATGATGGGCGTGATCTTTGCTATCATCTACGCGGCGCTCTGGGCGGCGGGGATCGGCTCGGCCACGCTGTTGAGCGGCGTCATCTTCGGCGTGGTGCATTTCTTCGTCGCCGGGTTGATGATGGGCGGCATGCCCATGATGCACGCCGGCATCAAATCTGGAACCGTACAGGCTCCCGGCGTGTTGATGCTGAACAGCGGCGTCATGGGCTTCATGGGCGGACTGATCGGGCACGCCATGTACGGGTTGGTTGTCGCGCTGGTCTACGGATTTTTCATCTAACCGCGCCTACGGCCAGCCTGTCCAGCCAGGCCGGGTCCTCATCACTCGGCCTGGTGCCACTGTGAACGAGCCTCGGAGCGAGGGAGTCATGGAGGATCAAACATGGCCCATTCGAACAGCAAACCGCACAGACGGCAAGGCATTGGCAGAATGCGGATAGCCCACAGTTCGCGTAATTCGTGGCTCGTATGGGGTGGGGCCGCTGCTGTTGTTGTTGCCATCCTGATCGCCATTGCTGCGTCGGAGTCGGGATCCGGCGGAGCAGGCTCCACCGGTCCATCGGCTGACCGCCGCCTGGCCGCGCCCGATTTCCCCCTCACGCTCTATCAGGGCGCGGACGTGCTGGGTAGTGAAGAACTCAAGTTTTCTGAAGTCTTCGCCCAGGGCAAGCCGGTTGTGCTCAATTTCTGGGCGGGCCTCTGCCCGCCCTGCCGGGCCGAGATGCCGGGGTTCCAAAAGGTGTACGACGAGTTGGGGGATCAGTTCACCCTCCTGGGGGTGGACATCGGCCCCTTTATCGGGTTGGGATCACGCGAGGACGGCCAGGAGTTACTCAAAGAACTCAACGTCACCTATCCCGCCGGGACGACATTGGAGGAAAGCACTGTGGCCCAATACAAAGTGCGAGGGATGCCGACCACCCTATTCCTGACTTCGAGCGGGGAGATTTTCGACACGCACACAGGGCTGCTAGATGAGAGGACCTTTCGGAACAAAGTGCAAGACCTGCTCCGGGCGTCCGGCGGCTCATAGTCAACTCCGGTCAACACACGAGCACCGAGGCGCAAACGCATGCTTGATCTGATCAACACCCTATCGCAACTGGCGAGCACCTGGCTGGGACGCGTAGCCGACTTTCTACCCCTGGGCTACGCCTTTGGCGCAGGGATGGTCGCCGCCGTGAATCCGTGCGGCTTCGCTATGCTCCCAGCATATCTAGGCTTGTATTTGGGGACGAATGAAGGACAGTTCATTCGGACTTCGGCCAGGCGGCGCTTCGCGCAGGCCCTGTTGGTTGCGTCGGCGGTGAGCGCGGGGTTCGTCACGCTGTTCGGCGTAGCGGGCCTGATCATCGCCGCGGGCGGTTCGTTCGTCGTCGGCGCTTTTCCGTGGATTGGCCTCAGTATCGGCGCGCTTCTGGTTAACCTGGGGTTGTGGCTGTTGACGGGGCGCACTCTGTATGCCGGTTTGACGGAGCGGCTGGCGGTCCGCCTGGGCCACCCCGGCCAGAAGGGAATCCGTGGCTTCTTCTTGTTCGGCCTCACTTACGGCACGGCCTCGCTGAGCTGCACTCTGCCTATCTTCCTCAGTGTGGTGGGGAGCGCCCTCACCGTTCAAGGCTACCTGTCCGGGGTGACTCAGTTCGTGAGCTATGCGCTGGGGATGGGGTTGGTCATCGTCGTTCTGACACTGGCGCTCGCTCTGTTCAAAGGAGTCGTGGTGGGTCTTCTGCGCCGGACGCTGCCCTACTTTCAAACCCTCAGCGCGGTGTTGTTGCTCTTGGCAGGAGTCTACCTCGTCTATTATTGGCTCACGGTAGGCCAACTCGCGCAGGCGATTTTCTAAAATCATTTATATAGGAGACAACTCAATGAGCGAACCAATTCATGTCACTGATGCCGCCTTCGAAGGGACGGTGCTGCAATCCCCCATCCCGGTCGTCGTAGACTTCTGGGCGCCATGGTGCGGCCCGTGCCGCATGGTGGCCCCAATCCTGGAAGAGATTGCCAAAGAATACGACGGCAAGTTGATCGTAACGAAGGTAAATACTGATGACAATCCTGAGTGGGCCATGCGCTACGGCGTCCAGGGCATTCCGACGCTACTCTACGTCGTCAACGGCCAAGTGGTGGACATCCAGGTAGGCGCCGCGCCCAAGCCTTATATCCAGAAGAAGATCGACGCCATGCTGAAAGTTGCGGCGCCGAACGCGGCGTAGAAATCGCGCAGTTCAAAGGAGGAATGGAAGGTTTCAGGCTATGGACAACACTGGCGAGAAAAGCCCTCTCATCGTTTACGGGCACTATCGTTGCACCCATGCGCCCCGATTCATCCGCTTATTAGACGAGCGTGACATTGACTACGAATGGCGCGACGTGCACGACGAACCGCGTTTCGGAGATGAATTGCGCCAACTGACTGGCGGGGATCTCACCGTGCCAACCCTCGTTTTTTCGGATGGTACGGTCATGGTCGATCCGTGGCTGGACGACGTGTTGGAAAAATTGCGGCCGCCTCTACCGCGGCTCTTCGCCTGGCTGTTCAAACGCTGACGACTGACCCCAATTCATCTTCACCATTAGGAGAAGTGCTATGCTCAAGAAAACCTATTCCGACGGCGGCGCAACATGCCAGGTGACCTTTGAACTTCCGGCACAAGTTGCGGCCCAGGCAGTCTGCCTGTGCGGTGAGTTCAACGCATGGGACCCATCGGCTCACTCGATGGAGCCACAGGCCGATGGCAGTTTCACGTTGACTCTTGCCCTTGAGCCGGGACGGGCTTATCGCTTCCGGTATTTGCTGGATGGGGTGCGTTGGGAGAATGACTGGGCCGCCGACGACTACGTTCCCAATCCGTACGGCAGCGATGACTCGCTGGTGCAGGTCTGACTGGGCTTGAGACCTTTGATGAATTGGACGTCTTAGCTGGACGCGCACAAAATGGAACGGCGGCTAGCCGTTATCGTCATGCTGATCGGAGTCATGACCTTATGGACCATACTGATGTGAACGCGCGTCTAATCGTATACGGGCACAACTTCTGCGGCCTGGCCCGGATGCTCGCAGACGCACTGGCGGAGCATCACATTGAACACGAGTGGCGCGATGTCCGGGACGGCGAACCACGCTTCCGGGATGAACTACGCCAACTGACGCGCGGCTACCTCTCGGTGCCCACCGTCATCTTCCCTGAGGGAGCGGTGATGGTTGAACCCTGGCCGGAGGATGTCTTGAATAAACTGCAGCCGCGTGGGCATGACCTTCTTGAAAGGTTGTCGGGGCGATGAACGTTCCCGCCCTCACCACCACGCAAATGGTCGAAGTGGATCGGCTGATGATTGAAGAGTACGGCATCCTTTTGATTCAGATGATGGAGAATGCGGGCCGCCATCTGGCTGAACTCACGCGGCGGATGCTCGGTCGGCAACTCACTGGCCGTAAGGTCGTCGTGTTATGTGGCGCGGGCAACAACGGCGGCGGCGGGATGGTCGCCGCTCGCCATCTGCACAATCGCGGCGCAGATGTGCGCGTCAATTTCGTCGGCGACCCAGAGCGGCTGAAGGACATCCCCGCCCATCAGTGGCATATCTTGCAGGCGATGAGATTGGCGGGGAACGATGACCCCGACCTCACCCAGGCCGATCTGATTCTCGACGCTCTCATCGGCTATGGACTCAATGGTAACCCGCGCGGCCCGGTGGCGGAGTGGATTATGCGGGTCAATGCAGCGAACCGGCCCGTCCTTTCGCTTGACACGCCCTCCGGCCTCGACGCGACGACCGGCGTCCCCGGCCTTCCAGGCATCCGCGCCACGGCCACCTTGACGCTGGCCCTGCCCAAAACGGGATTACTGACTCCGGAGGCCCGCGCCTTCGTGGGCGACCTTTACCTGGCCGACATCAGCGTGCCCCCGGAGCTGTATCGGCGGCTGGGATTGGACGTTGGCCCGCTCTTTGCCGACGACACAATCATTCGCATCAATTAAGGGAGAAGTTTATGGAACAGAAGAAATCTGATCAGATCGTCGTTTATAGCACCGTGTGGTGCCCGGACTGCAAACGCGCCAAGCAATTCTTCGGCGAGCAGCGCGTGCCGTATGTCAACATTGACATCGAGCAGGACGCCGAGGCGATGGCGTTCGTCGAGCGCGTCAACGGCGGCAAGCGCATCATCCCCACTATCGTCTTCCCGGACGGCTCGATGCTGGTTGAGCCATCGAACGCGCAACTCGCCGAGAAACTGGGCTTGCAGACGAAAGCCCGGCGCTCGTTCTACGACTCCATTGTCATTGGCGGTGGGCCGGCGGGCTTGACCGCCGCGCTGTACATGGCGCGCGAGGGGATGGACACGCTCGTGATCGAGAAGGCCGGGCTGGGCGGGCAGGCCGGCATCACCCAGACGCTCGACAACTTCCCCGGCTTCGACGTCGGCATCCCCGGCGCGGAGTTCGCCGCGCGGTTGGGGCGACAGGCCCGCCGTTTCGGCGTCGAAATCCTTCAGGCGCAGGCCGTCTCCGATATTTTCCCCGATGGGCCGTATCTGTGCATCACGACCAGCGACGGGACAGAGTACGGCACCCAGGCCGCGCTGCTCGCCACAGGCGCGCATTACCGCAAGTTGGGCGTGCCGGGCGAGGACGACCTGATCGGGATCAATATCCACTTCTGTGCCACGTGCGACGGCGCATTCTATAAAGGCAAGCAGGTGCTCGTCGTCGGCGGGGGCAACAGCGGTTTTGAAGAAGGCCTGTTCCTGACGAAGTTCGCCTCGCGAGTGGACATCGTGGAGTTCTTGCCGCAGGTGAAGGCGAGTCAGATTTTGCAGGAGAAGGTGGCCGAGCAGCTGAATATGTCGGTGACCGTCAACCATGCGGTCAAGGCATTTAAGGGCGCGCACAAACTCGAGGCCATTGTCGTGCAGGATCGCGCGACCGGCGCATTGAAAGAGTGGCAGTACGATGGCGTGTTCGTCTTCATCGGCCTCTCGCCCAACAGCGATCTGGTGAAAGGCAAAGTGGAACTGGACAAGTTCGGCTTCGCCGTCACCGACCACCGGCTGATGACCTCGCTCCCCGGACTGTTCGCCGCCGGGGACGTGCGCGCCGGTTCGACCAAACAGGCGGCTTCCGCCGTGGGTGAGGGCGCGACGGCCGCCCTCGCGATCCGCGAATATCTGAAGAAGGTAGGATAACGCAATGCCAGACTTGCTTCGCATCGGTCAACCTTTACCCGAACTGAACGTACAAACGTCGGAAGGCAAAACCACGATGGTGCAGGCGCATCTTGGCCCGCACAAAACCCTGCTGTATTTTCTGCACGGCACGTGGTGCCCTGAGTGTGTGGGGCAATTTCATCTACTCCAACGTTATCGGCCGGCCCTCCTGGCCGCTGGCGCTGACGTCGTCGTCATCACCAATGATGATCTGGAGGCGCTCACGACTTTTCTGGCGAGCGCCGTTCCGCCCCTAGAGTACATCGTGCTGACGGATCCCAGGCGACTGGCTTACCAGGCCATCGGCGCCGGCGGCGATACCGTCGCCATCATTGCCGACTGGCAAGGAGTCGTCCGTTGGTTTATGCGCTGGCCAGAGCACCATGAGGAGCCTGGTTACGAAACATTTCTGCAAGCCTTGCACGAGGTCTGAGAGGCCGACTCTACGAGCTGGAACGCAAACGGAGAGCGAAATGGAAAGCGTCATGAGCCGGCGTGCACAAATCGGGTTATTCTTGGGACTGACAGTACTTGGGCTCGGGCTGAGCCTGTTGATTGGGGCGTGGTTTCTCAAAGTCGTTGTGCCCTCGCCCGTGCGCGCGCCCTTTCCTGGGGCTATTCTGGAGACCATTACCGTGCATCCGACGGCGACGGGCAGCTTGGTGGTCACCCGGCATTATCGGGTTCTGGCCCCGTTCCGTAAGGCGGTGGAATGGTATCGGGGCAAGGACAGCCTGATGCCGTTGCCCGCCGTCATGGGACCGCATTGTTTCCACCAGAATTTTCGTCGCAGTCTAACCCTGATGCCGGGCGTCATCCGCGGCGGCGTCACCGAGAAGGTGACGGTCTGTCCGACCACCCGCGGCGTTACTGTCACGAGTATCACCATGACCCATTTTCAGGTTCTTGTTCCTTAGAGGCTGGCAGTGACCTCCCTGCTCAAACTTTCCTCGGCGCACAGCAGGTTAAAGTCAATAGATAGACTCAAGCCGCACGACTTCAGCGAGGCGACACTCGTCGCGCTGAGAGAGTTCATTGCCGGGGCAGCGGACCATGAGCTCTATCAGGCCAATCCGCGCTATTGGGCCGACCGTCTCGGCCTCGACGAACGAACTACGCTGACCCTGATCGTCGCCGGGGTGGCCGAGGGGTTATTTGAACTGAACTGGCAAACCGTCTGCCCCATCTGCAAATACTATGGCCGTACTGCTTCGTCATTGGGTGACGTAACTCAACTGCATCACTGCGATAATTGTGATCACAACTTTGACGCTGATTTAGATGAAGAAGTCGTCGTCACCGTTTCGGTCAGCGAGATGCTCCGCCGTCTCCACCCCAAGCGTCGCCTCGACCTGGTTTTTCGCGAATTGGTCAATGCCCGCTATACCGCTGTCCCCGCCTTGGCGCTGATCAACGTGCCCGCTTTCCGCGAACTCGTCACCCAAGAAATCTTGTCTGAGGGCCAGTGGCTGGGAGTGAAACGGTTGACGATTTTCTTCTCCGACCTGCGCGGCTCGACCGCCTTTTATCACAAATTCGGCGATGCCCGGGCTTACCACTGGGTATGTGAACACTTCAAAGTACTGTTCGACGCGGCGGCGCGGCATCATGGCAGCGCAGTGAAGACGATTGGCGACGGCGTGATGGGCGTTTTCGCCGACCCGCTCGACGCGCTGCACGCCATCGCTGAGGCGCTGCCCAGGCTGGCAACGCTGAACACGCGCGCGGGGTTAAGGGGCGAGGACGCCTTGACGCTCAAGGTTGGCTTGCACGCCGGGCCGTGCATTGTCGTCACGCTGAACGGGCGGCTGGATTATTTTGGCGAGACCGTCAACATTGCCGCCCGCCTGGGCGATTTGGCCACGGGGAATGACGTGGTTCTGAGCCACGCTATCCTGGACGACCCGAATGCCTGTGGACTGGCTGAGAGCTTGGGGCGAGTGGCGCCGCTGGTTGCTAAACTGCGCGGCCTGCCGGAGGATTTTGAACTGCACCGCTTAATTCCCGCCGTAACAACCGAGGGAAGTCTACAACCATGATCAATACTGAAGCCTTGCAGCGCAGTTACAACAACGTTCGCGAGAAGTGGGATCCGCACTTTGAATGGGTGGTGAACGAGTCCGCGCCGTGGGCGCCGCTCCGGCGGCCCCTGGCTCAGACTGCCCTCGCGCTCGTCGGCACCTGCGGCGCCTATCGGCGCGGCGTGGACTGCCCGTTCGACGCGGCCAACTATTACGGCGATCCGTCGTTCAAAGAAATTCCATGTAACACGCCGCCTGGTGCGCTGGGCTTTGCTCACACGCACTACGATCACACCCAGGTTGCCCAAGACGCGAATGTCGGCTTCCCGCTCGGCCACTTGCGGACGTTGGAGGCCGAGGGCCATATCGGGCGGTTCGTGGATCCGGCGATCAGTTTCTCCGGTTTTCTGCCGCAGCCCCGCCAATTGATGAGAGAAACCGCCCCAGCCGCCGCGAAGCGATTACTGGAGGCGGGCGCGCAGGCGGCCCTGCTTGTTCCATGCTGACCCATCTGCCAGCAGTCCGTCGGACTGATCGCGCGTATTTTGGAAGAGGCTGGAATCGCAACGGTGTGCCTCATCATGCGCCGCGAGGTCGCCCAGAACGTCAAACCGCCGCGCGCTTTGTTCGTCAAGTTCCCGTTCGGCGCCCCGCTCGGCCCGGCGGGTGACGTCGAGACTCAGCGCGGCGTTATCCTGGAGGCGTTATCCGTCCTCACGGATGCGACCGAGCCAGGAACCATCGTGGACTCACCCCGAGCGTGGAAAAGATAAGCAGGAGACACTCATGACTGAACTTGAAGCCTTCCACGCCGAAAAGGACCGGTTCTTCGGCGCACATCCGCAAAGCCCACTCACGACTGAGCAGAGGCGGCAGTTCCGCGGCCTGCGGTACTTCCCTGAGAACCCGGCCCTGCGCCTGAAAGTCACGGTTGAGCTGTTCGCTCGACAGGACACGATCCACATGCCGACCACGGCGGGCGGAGCGCAACCCTACACGCGCTATGGCAGGTTCAGGTTCACAGTGGGGGGCGAGAAGCCGAACTCACCCTTTACGCCGGGCCGCATGGCTACTTTCTGCCCTTTGTAGACTCGCTCGCCAACTTTGGAAAAGCCCTGTGCGACCAGGACTGCTCCCTTGCCAGAGTCCGAAGGCAACTAATATTGATTTGATATATAATTCACACGAAGTCGTATTGTCTGCCTGTGGTACCCTTCGCACAGGCATTATGAGTTGCTACATCTCAGAAACCGAGTCGTCCGATGACATTGCCAAACGCTTCGGCATCTGCTGGACACAGTTGGCTAGCCGAGCAATTGCGTCTCACGGCATTCCCAGTGGCTGGTTCACAACCCGATATTGCCAGCTGGTGGCAAAATGTTATTGGGGCAGAGCCGGAGAACATAGCATCACAACCGAAACTGGGATTTCATCAGTACGAAGGCAACGTAGGGTCCGGAAGAGTAATCCTTGTACAACAACTGGGTCGCCTTGATTGGGTTTACATCACTGCATTCGATGCACAATTGGGCGAACCCGACGAGGACAACATGTTGCCGTTTGATTCGGCTAGTGAACACTTCGCTAACTGGATGGTAAAGTGGTACAGCCTTTGTCCGGCCCTCAAGCGACTTGCATTTGGTGCAATCCTAAATATGCCAGTTAGTAGTAGAGAAGAGGGCTATCGGCGAATTGACGGCTTTCTTCCCAGTGTCCAGATTGATCCGGTCAATAGTTCTGACTTTCTGTATCAAATCAATCGCCCACGTGAGATAGCCCAGATCCCCAGCATGAGAATCAATCGCCTCACAAAGTGGTCTGTGAGGGCCACAAACAGGGGGCGTATTGAGGTAGCGGTTGGTAGTCCGCAATTGATACCGACCGCGTTGTCATTCGCTGTTCGACTAGAACTGGATATTAACACACCACAGGAGTTCGAGGGTGAGTTGCGACCGGAGGACGTTCCAAGCCTTTTCGCTGAGCTTATGCGGCAAGGCACAGAGATTTCGGTCCGAGGAGATCACCCATGACTACTGCTGCAAAGTATGTAGGCGCCGAGTTATATCGTCCGCTCGACCCAGACGCCGCTGACATTGTGGCTTTGCTTGGCTTCGGCACCCGTTCTGTGGAGTTGGTTACCGAGGCGCATTACCATTCGTTAGGTTCAGGCATAAAGGTATTCGTGCGGCAGTTGCCAGAGCCAACTCGTGGGCAGGCAACTTTGCTGCTCTGGCCAATGCAAGGTAAGACCGAACGAACGCTGTTGGGTACGCAACGGTCACGCGAAGCGCTATTCTACGAATCTCGGATCTTCCATTGGCATCACGAGTTTACAAGTGGGTCTACTTTGACCGGAACTCGTGTTGACCCCCCAGCACTGACTGCCACCGTCAAACTGCAAATCCCCGGTGAAGTCCGCGCGGCAGCATCTGTCATTCTTGACGACATCAGCGATGAGGAATTTGAATTCGGAATCGAAAGCCATTTGTCGGCTGAACTGGAGAAGTACATTAAGCGGCATGGTATGTTGGGTATAACCGTGTTGGCAGAGCTTATTCTTGCTGATGAGTGTAAACCCAATATCGCGGCTGAGGCACTTCGTACGCTTGGCCGCATTAATGATCCCAAGACTTATTATGATCGATTAGACCTGCTGGAGCACGCCCTGTTTCATCGCAGGTCGGCCATCCGGAGTGGAGCAATTGTCGGATTGGCACATCTCGATGATCCGTCAGCAATACCTACTCTGCAACGTGCCTTTGAGGCGGAGAAAGCCGGTTGGCTGCGGAACTATATCGATGCTGTTCTTGACCAACTGAACCGCACAAAGACACAAAGGAATGCCGGTCCTATTAAGGCAACTCAGAATCAAGAATTGCTGGCGAACTGACGAACCACTGCCTTGGCTTGGGGCCGGCGAAGTACCAGCCGATCCCTTAGCCAATTTTAAGACAGCCAATAACACGCTGTCAGTGTTCGTAGTCGAGGGCGACAGACGCCGGATCGAACGGATCGCTGCAGCGATGGCTGCAACAGCGACTCGCCTAGATGACTTTGAGTATGTAGTCTTTGATCAGAACGTGCTCCAACCAGTAGGGATTCAAATCATCAAAGTAGAGGGGGATACGGTTGACAGCATAGTCAATGATTGGCACATGGATCTGATTGAATTGTCAGCAGCAAAGGTCGCAGAGCTGGCCAGGATATTGGTGCCCAACTGCGAGCCGGATATGGTTACAGCTAAACGGGTTGTCGAAGTATTGGCCGACATAATAGCTTCTGGCTCTGTTTCAAGACAAGTAGTGGCTCAACATTGGAAGAAGGATGACAAGCGACGTCTGAATCAAGAGATCGAACAGCGCGCGCGTGTGTCTGATAAGTAATTTGCACCTCTGACCCATCAAGAACGGCTCTGACGGTTCATGTCAGAGCCGTTTGCTCTATTCTTGGTCTAGAGCTTCCTGGGGCACTTCTACTGGATGTCAACTAGGAGGCAGGCCTCGCTATTCGTGGCCTGCCCCCGGTGCAACATATCTCTTCTTCTAACGACAAAGCGTGTAAACGAGCCGGTAAACGTTCAGCGGCCTTCGGCTGGCGGTTCGGAAGCTCCATACTGAACAAGCTGCCCCTGTTTGTGCCTGTTCGAAGAATTGACCGACCTCCTGACCTATACCACTGTCCAAGGCTCCATGCCTAGCTCAACCCTAATTAATTGAGGGTTACCATTTCAGGATGTATTCCTCTCGAACATGCGCGGGTGGCAAGGTTGGGCAAAATTCAACAGGCCTACAACAACCGCTGGGCGTGCCCTATCACACCGCGCGAGAACCGGCTGAACGTCCCCATCCGCGCCGGAGAGAAACTATTCCATGATGATTGACCCTCATCCCGGGCTAGTCGTATTGCTTGGTTCAGGGGAGACCTCACCCAGCGGCGGCCGCGTCTTTGAAGCCTTGGCGCAGCGGCTGGGTGAACCGCCGCGCATCGCGATCCTGGAGACCCCGGCCGGTTTTGAGCTCAACTCGGCGCGCGTGGCTGGGCGCGTCGCCGACTTCCTGCGCCAGCGATTGCAGAACTATCGGCCCGACTTGACCCTTATCCCCGCCCGGAAACGCCACAGCGCCTTCAGCCCCGACGACCCGACCTTGGCTCAACTGTTGCACCATGCCAACCTGATCTTCATGGGGCCGGGCAGCCCCACCTACGCTGTTCGCCAATTGCGCGAGAGCCTGGTGTGGCACACGCTGGTGGCCCGGCATCGGCAGGGGGCGGCTTTGGTGTTTGCCAGTGCGGCGGTCATTGCGGCCAGCGCCCACGCCTTGCCCGTGTACGAAATTTATAAGGTGGGCGAGGAAGTGCACTGGTCCAGCGGCCTCGATTTCTTCGGCCCTTATGGCGTGTCGTTGGCCCTCGTTTCTCACTGGGATAACGCCGAGGGCGGGGCCGAACTGGATACCCGCCGTTGTTTCATGGGCGAGGAACGCTTCGAGCGGCTTCTGGCGCTGCTGCCGCCTGAAGTCACCGTCGTGGGAATTGACGAGCATACGGCGCTGCTCGTCGAGCCAGAGGCGCAGGAGTGCCAGGTGCTGGGGCGCGGCGGGGTGACCGTGTTGCATTCGGGGCAGGAACAGCGTTTTGCGGCTCAAGAGCGATTTCCCGTATCCGTCCTCGGCGCTTTCCGACTCCCTCATCCATCATCTGGCTTGCCGGCGAATGTATGGCAAGAGGCTCTGGCAGGCATGACCTCGGACGCCATCAGGCCCGCTGTGCCGGAGGACATTGGGAGACTCGTGGAGGCCCGACAGGCCGCCCGCGCCCGGCGTGATTGGGCGACCGCCGACGCGCTGCGGAAACAGCTCGCGGCCCAGGGTTGGAGCGTCCAGGACACGCCCGAGGGGCCGCAGGTGTATCCCTTATCACGATGAGTCGGCCTCTGTTCGCGAGCCTCCGCAGTCGCCTGTTGCTCGTGTTGTTGGGCTTGACGGCGTTCCCCGCGTTGCATTAGCGGATTAGCCTCACGAAGGTTTTTCGTCTTCTCATCCAAGCAGGATCGGCAGGAGGACGCCCAGCCCAAGGGCGAAGAGCCACAAGCCGGGCGCGGGAGTCCCGACCGGGCGGCGGCGGCGCGCTTCCACCGCAGCCAGACGCGGGTCAATCAACAGCCACTCCTCGTGGCGGCGCTCCAGTACCATGAAGACGAAGGCCGTCGCCGCTCCGTAGATCAGATGACCGACAAGCGAGGGCAGGAGGCCGCTGGCCACCTCCGTCTGCCACACAAATGGCTGGCCCAGCAGGATGGGCATCAACGTCAACGGGCCGAGGAACCACCACACCAGGCCATAGGTCAACCCCCACGCCACACCCGACCCGAGGTTGGGCGCTTCGTGCTGGAAGAGCAGCCCGAAACTCATCCCGATGAGCGCGCTGATGACCAGGTGGACGACGAAGCCGACGAGCGGAGATTGCGCGCCGATGAGCGCGGCCACCTGAGGCAGTGTGTCGGTGGTGTACATGACGACGCCGAACAGCAGGCCGCCCGCGAGGCTGGCCGCTGCGCCCCAGCCCAATGATTGCAGCGTCCGGGTCCCTGCGCCTTCCGGTTCGCGGTTGATGGGGTCAGACTCGGTGAAGAAGCCGACCCACAGTTTGTCCAGCGTGGCGTACACCAGCCCGACGATGAGGCCGTAGATGATGTGGCCCACAAGCGAGCCAAACAGTTCCGCGCCGTGCTGGTAGGACCACTGCTGTGACCAGTCGGGCCACTGCCGCAGCAGAATGGGCAGGAGCGTGAGCGGGCCGAGAAACCACCAGAAAATGCCGTAAGCCAGGCCCCAGCCCATGCTCGACCCGTGCCCGCGCACGTCGCGTTGAAACAGCAGGCCAAACGTCGCGCCGATGATGATGGCAAAGATGAAGTGCAGCGTCACGCCGACCTCGCGCGCGTCGGAACGGACGATGTTCGCGACGAGCGGGAAGAAGTTGACCTGCTCCATCCACTTGCCAAAGGCCCATCCACCGACGACGCCCGCCAGCCCGCCGACGACGATGGCCCGCGCCCAGCTGAAACGGGGACGGCGCTCGTCGGGCTGGAACGCGCCCCACGTGCCCAGGCCGACGCCTAGCGGCAGGCCATAGCACAACGTATAAGCCACGAGTTCTGGGAAGTGATGACGGGCCGCGTCGAGCATTCCCATCTCTGGCATACTCTCCATCAACACAGGCAGAATCCCGGCGGGGATGGCGAGCCAGATTAGAAAAGCGTAGCCCAACCCCCAGACCAACCCCGCGCCAGGGCTGAAAGCGCGCGGCTTTCCTAACAGCGCGAACAAGACGCCGTAAAGCGCGCCCAGCACGGGGCCGGTGAAGAAATTGGCCACGCCGACGAAGAGGCAGGCCAGCCCGCCCAGCGCGCCGACGAGGGCGCAGAGGAGGAAGGGAAGGAGGGGTGAGGAACGCATGGCGCACCTTCTCAGGCAGGGAGGCAGGCCGGTTACGAAGGCTGAATCTGACTCGCTTCTTCCTTCAGCCTGCTGACCTCATCCCTGAAGTCCACGGTCTGCACGATGTCGCGCGGGAAGAAGAGCTCGATCACCCAGTCCACGAGCACGCGCACCTGCCGCTCGAGGCCGGGCAGTTTGCTCAGGTAGATGCCGCGCCACATGAGCCACGCCAGCAGGCCGGAGAAGCGCAGGGTCTTGCCGCCCGTGAAGGGGATGATCAGTTCCGCGCACGCGGTTTGATGCCCGACGACGGCCAGCGCGCCTAACGCCTCGAAGTGGAACGGCTTCAACAGTTGGCCCTGGAGGCTGGCACGGATGTTGCGCGCCAATTGATATGCTTCGCGGATGGCGTGTTGCGCGGTGGGCGGGCAGGGCTTGCCGGTCTTCCCGTCGGCGAGCGCGGCGCAATCGCCCAGCGCCCATACGCCAGGCTGACCTGGGACCGCCATCGTGCTCTCGACGACCAGCGCGCCGCGTTTGTCCGTCTCCAGGCCCAGGGCCTGGATCAGCGGATTGGGGCGCACGCCCGCTGTCCACACCAGCGTGTAGGCCGGGATTTCTTCGCCCGAATTGAGGATCACCATCCCCGGACGCGCATCCGCCAGGCGCACGCCCAATTTAAAGGTGACGCCGCGCTCCTTCATCCGCTCCAACGCGTACGCGCCCAGCGTCTCGCTCAACTCTTGCAGGATGCGCTTCTGCGAATGGACGAGGATGATCTGAATCTCTTCGCGTTGAATCTTGGGATAGTAGACCAGCATCCCGCGCGCAAAATCGTTGAGCGCCCCGGCCAGCTCGACGCCTGCGAAGCCGCCGCCCGCCACCACAAACGTCACGAGCGCGCGGCGCGCCGCCGGGTCGCCGGCGTCGTTTGCGCGCTCGAACATCTCGATGACGTGATTGCGAATGCGCATCGCGTCGGCGAGCGTCTTGAAATCAAAGGCGTATCTCTCCACATTCGTCAGGCCCATATAGTTGGAGACCGACCCCAGCGCCAGCACCAGGTGGTCGAACGGCACGCCCTCGCGCATCATCTGCGCGTCACCGCCGGAGAGGCGGACCTCGGGCGCGAGCCGGACGCGCCGGTTGCGCAAATCAATTTCGGCCACGCGCGCCCGGATGACGTTCGTGCGGTGCAGACTGGTGCGCAGAGGGCTGCTGATGTGCGTCGGTTCGAGGCTGCTCCCGGCCACCTCGGCCAGCATGGGCGTGAAGAGCAGGGCATTGGTCTCGCTGATGAGGGTGAAGGTCACCGAGCGGTCTGCGCCAAAGACTTTCTCCAGGCTTTCGGCGGTCGTCATCCCCGCGAACCCGCCCCCGAGGATGACGATCCATTTCGGCGCGGGTTGGGGCGAAAGCGGCGCCGGCTCCGGCCCCAGCCACAGGAAGGCGATGTCATTCAACGCCTGCGCCGTCAGGCCGAGACTCGCGCCGTACAACACCCAGCCCACGAGTTCGGAGAACAGGCCGCGCATTCCCTCGGCTGTCCAGTGCGGCATCTGCCCGGCGAGCAAGGGGAAAAGGATGACGCTGAGCAGGCCCCAGAGCGGCACGCCCAGCGCGGCGGCGGTCATGACGTTGTCCACGTAGGCGCGCGGGGTGGGCCGGAAGGCGAGCGCGTAGCCCACGCCGACGAGGGCGCCCAGGAGAATGCCGAGGACGACGCTGTTCAGCGTGGCCGTCAGCGCGACGCTGCTGATCAGCCCGGCCAACAGCCCGATCAGGGTACGACGGATGTACTTCATGACGGACTCTCCAGAATCCACGAAGTCACACGAAGGAACACGAAGATTTTTCTTTCACGTACGATGCACTCGCTTCGCCGCTGCGCGAGTGCGTCGCACGTAGAAGTCACAGAATCCACGAAGAACACGAAGGGGCACGAAGATTCTTCATTGTGCCTCTTTGCGTCCTTGGTGGTTTCACGGTCTTGTGAGGTGGCTAACGCCTGCCGGCCCGGCGACGATCAGGTCGGTGGCGAGGCCGAGGAACAGGCCATGCTCGACAATCCCGGCGCGGTCGGCCAGCCTCGCCGCCAGTTCGGCGGGATCGGGGATGGGGCCGAAGTTAGCGTCGAGGATGACGTTGCCCTGGTCGGTGTGATAAGTCATCCCCTCTTTCTGGCGCAGGACCACCCGCGCTCCAAGCGACTCGAGATACAACGCCTGCGGTCGCCACCCAAACGGAATCACCTCGACGGGCACGGCCCACTTCGTGCCCAGCACTGGCGAGAGTTTGCCCTCGTCCCCGACGATAATCTCACGCTGGCTCGCCTGGGCCACGATTTTCTCGCGCAATAGCGCGCCGCCCCCGCCTTTGATGAGGTTAAAGTATGGGTCAATTTCGTCTGCGCCGTCAATCGTCAGGTCAACGACCGGGTGCTCGTCCAGCGTGGTGAGCAGGATGCCGAGGCGCGCGGCCTCCTCGCCGGTCTGGATGGAACAGGGGATGCCGAGGATGTCTTTCAGCTTCCCCTCCTGGATGAGTTGCGCGAGGCGGCGCACGGCGAAGATGGCCGTGCTGCCGACGCCCAGACCTACCACCATACCAGACTCTATAAACTCTACGGCGCGCTCGGCGGCTTGTTGTTTGAAGGGGTCCATAACTTCCTTCTGGCGCTAAGTAAAACCTCACGGTTCGCTCATTTCTCAGGCAGGAAAACGAGAATTGAGTAAGCTTGGGGAATGTCCCAAAC
>DAOTXG010000101.1:0-6926 GCA_034435515.1 Anaerolineales bacterium | reverse complement strand
TCGCCAGAGAGGGGGCAATATCTTCTACAGAAGGTTGTGGGGGCCGTTCAAGTTGGGCGAGAGCCTTAAGAGCATTTTGATTGTCGGGATTTATGGATAATGCTCGCTTTAGGCAATACTTCTTCTGTTCAATATTCTCGACACAGGTTGACAACCATAACCAAGCTATCTCATTTGAAGGCTCTGCTTTTACGACATCTGACAAAAGACGTAGCCCGATAGTTTTGTCTCCAGCCTTGATTGCGGCTATGGCAGAGTTTAGTTTTTCAGACGCCATAAACTCCCTCGTTCGTCATACTGCTGCTACAACGAGTCGAATAGCTGTAGCTTTTGCGGGTGGGTCCACGGCGGAGTTTAGTAGTGATGCACAGCGGTCTAAGTTGGAACGCATAATGACCCCTGTTCACGCTGCTGGTAATTTACTCCACTTTCGGAATGAAGCCGGCCCAAAATCGGTTAGAGTTATTGCCGCTTTTCCGCCTCGCATACGAAAAGAGCCGCAAGAGATTCGCTGCGGCTCTTGGGTGAGCATTTTGTTCTGGCCTTAATGACACCCTACTATTGTAATGGAATCTGTCCCTTCGATTGCTTGCCCGTTAAAGGCCATCCCGCTGAGAGAAGCAGAGGTATCGCCACACTCAATACCTGCGCCCTCGATACGGAAAAAGAGAAGCATGTCGCTATCCCCGTCCCCATCAACGTCATCTAAAACCAATCGCACCGGGGCAACCTCGGTCCCGGTTGCGCCAAAGCGAACCGTATTCGTGTCTACCGTAGCGGCGTCGAAAGTGTCAGTAGTCAGAATCGCAATGGCGATTTGCATTCTACTCCGTAGGTTAATGATGTTCTGCGCGTTACCCGGCCTGATGTCCATCTCAATTGTGGTGATTGCTACCTTGCATTGGCCCTCACTTCCAGCCTCGAAAATTGCTTGAATTTCACTTGCAGAGAGGTCACGATTGAAGATTTGGACTTCATCAATGAGGCCGCTAAAGTAACCGGTCGGCCCGACAAAAGACCCGCTGAATGACTCGTATCGCCCGATGTTGACGGGGACATCGTTATTTGCCATCGCCGCTGGAGGTGGGCCATCGCCTATCGGCGTTCCCGAAACTTGCTCGCCATTCACATACAATTCAAACTCAGCTCCGCCTCTCCATACGCCAGCCACATGACTCCAAGTATCAATCCCAATTGCATCGCTCGACTCTAATCCAATCCATGAGATAGGCGACACACTTTGGAAAACTGCCAAACGGAGTTTACCGCTCATAAGGTCGAAATGATAACTAACCCCAGTGGCCTGAGTAGAGTCATATTTGCTTACAATTGCAATCGGAGACTCGCTCGTGCTACTGGGCTTTATCCAGGCATCAATGGTTAGTTGGGAAAAGCCGTCGAGGTCACTGCCTTGCCCCTCGTCTGGTATTCGGATGTGACTGTCAATTCCATCGAGACTGAACGCTTGATCCACCTCGCCATTTGCGAAGGTCGCGCCGCCTCCTAACGCGCCGTGATTGCTATCAATAATATCCTCGGTGTTTCCATCACCGGGCCACCAACTAACCAGGCCCGATGGAGGCGGGACACAATTTGCCAGACCAGCCACAGGGGAAACAGGTCTCAACAAAAGTCCCACAGTGAGGATAAATAACAAGGGGGGAAGTGCTTTGGAGAATTTCACGTACAACATATTGCCTTCCTTAACGCCCTGACGTGCTGGAAGCAGCCTGCCTTGATTGCCTGTGCCATGGCGGGCAAAACCGGGAGTTACCTGAGCCTTGTGTCAAGGAGCGAAAAGCTATCACCCCACTTATACCTTCAATGCCAATACGCCGGCAGCCCACATCACTAAACTGGCAGTGTGTCGGACCTTCACCACCCGACAGGTGGATGAGGTTGCCGCCTATTCTTTCCCCTCACTGATTATATCGCCTCAAGCAAAACAACGATACGTTTCTATAGGATTAGAGTCTTGTAATAAAAAGCCGATGGGCGCGTCCCGGCTCCGACAAATCTGACAATGAGGAACGCCAGCAAAATCGCGCCGAAGAAGTGTTGACGCAAGTGCACAGCTCACTTCCACTTCGTCAAAATCGTCTCACGCTGGAAGAGGGAGTATAATCTGAGACGGATTTGGGTGTTATTCGGTCCGACCCGTTCCAGGATTGTCAGATGACCACTCTCAGTTCTCAGACTATCGCCTCACAAACTTCGCCGCCCACAGCCCCGGACTGGCTTCCGACCATTGTCGAGCGCATCGTCCGCCGGTTTGCCCCCGTGCGGATCATCCTGTTCGGCTCGCGCGCCTGACCGGCGGCGCGCGGCGGTGGAGATTATGCGCACCTTGCGCGATCTACCGGTCAGCAAAGACATCATCGTCACGACCCCGGAGCACCTGGCCCAACGCGGGCAGGTCAACGGCCTGGTGTACAAGACCGCACTCGAGGAAGGCAAAGTTATTTATGAGCACGCCTGAGGCCGAGGCGCGCCGCTGGCTGGCGTATGCCCGCTCCGATTTGGATGCGGCGTTCGCCCTTCGCCTTCTTCTCCCCCACGCCCCCGCTCCCTTTCTTCCCTGCCTCACTTCCACTTCGTCAAAATCGTCTCACGCTGGAAGAGGCGCGCGCCGGCGTAGACGAGCGCCACGTCAATCAGCGACAGCCCGCCGATGGCTGTGAGCATGAACGGCACGTTGAGCACGACGACGCCGGCAATCTGGCCGAAGATGAGGCCCAGGATGGGGACGACGACCACGGCCGCGATCTGCTCGGCCACGCGCGGGTCGTTGACGCGAGACGAAACGACGATCGCCACGTTGACCGCCAGGACGGCCATGAGCGGCCCGGCCACAAAGACGGCCAGCAGCCAGACCGGGTTGAGAATCCCGACGAAAACCGCAGGCCGCGCTCCCACCACTGGGGCGAGGATCAAGAAAACCAGGAAGCACCCCCACGTGGCGGCGACCGCCGGGATAGCGGCGGCGAGGCTTTTGGCGGTGAGTAGTTCTTCAGTGGTAATGGGCGTGGCGAGGAGCGGTTCGAGGCTGCGGGTCGTCTTCTCGCCCACGATGCTGTAGGCCGCAATTGCGACCGGGATGATGAGCGGCATGAACATGAACAGCAGCAGGAACTGGTTGAGCAGGTAAATCTGGAAGCACTCGACGGGCGCGATGTTCCCGCACGCTTCCAGAAACCGAGGCGGCAGGTCGGAGAAGTCCCCGTCAGAGACGGCGCCGCGCGTGCTGTAGAGGAGGCCCAGCGGCAGGGCGGTGAAGATGAGCGGCAGGAGCAGGATGGTGAACAGCACGATGCGGTTCTTGAAGACTTCGGCCCATTCTTTGTCAACGATGGTTTGGATGCGAGAGAGGTCCATAGTGTAAAGCCTGGTTGGGGCACGGACGCGAAGCGCACGGATGAACACGGATGGTTATATGGTTGTCTGTGTGTGCCGCGCACGGCGTCTCGCTACTCGTGCTCATCGGCTGAGTCGGATGGGCTTTCATCTTCGACATCCTGCCCTTGGTAGCGGTTCATCTGCGATTTGAGCTCGAGTATCTTTTGAAGACCCTCCCCTGTTAGATGCTCGCCCCGTTCCATCATCAGCACTACTTGTTTCCAGATTTCATAGTTTCGGCGTTTCTGACTGTGCAGGAGATAGCGGTCAAAAAAGGGAATGACATAGGACATTAACTCGTCGTGGTCGCGGATGATTAGCATAACGGCATCATGTCGCTTGATTGAGTTCCAAGAATACTGATAACGACGCGACGGCAGATAATGAATGGTGCCAGAGAATTTCAAGGCGCGCCGGATGATTTCAAGCATTTCGCGATCATCGGCGCGGATTTTTATCGAGAACGCGCAAGTGACCTGCGGCCAAGTCGTCGTTGTTGAAGTGGTCACGAAGAAACTTCCTTCACCGGCGACAAAGCCAGCAATGAAATAGTTGAGATCGTTGTTCGCTTCCATTTGTGCTTATTTTCACTAAAAAGTAAAACGTGAAACATTAACCCTGCTGGTTCACCAACCGCAGGTAGACGTCCTCCAGCGAGTGGCGCAGCTCGCCGACGAACTGGATTTCGGCCCCGGCCTCGACCAGCCGCCGGACGAGGATGGGGTTCTGCGCCTCCGGGTCGTCCAGCCCGACGACGAGTTTCGTGTCCACCACCTGGACTTCGCGGACAAACGGCAGGGCGCGCACCATCTCCCCCCACCCCGGCGCCAGCCGCTTGAGATGAAACACGATCTTCCGCCCGTAGAGTTGCTGCCGCAGGTTGGCTGGGGAGTCCACGGTGACCAGCCGGGTCTTGAAGATGCCGATGCGGTCGCACAGCCGGTCGGCCTCGTCCAGGTTGTGGGTGCAGAGGAAGATCGTCCGGCCCGCCGTTTTGAGCGCGGCGACGAAGTCGCGCACGAGTTTGGCAGCCTCCGGGTCGAGGCCGCTGGTCGGCTCGTCGAGGAAGAGCACCTTTGGCTCGTGCAGGAGCGCGCGGGCGATGGCAAGTTTCTGCCGCATCCCCTTGGAGAAGCGCCCGACCTCGTCGCCGCGCCGCTCCCACAGGCCCAACCAGCGCAGGTATTTCTGGACCTGCCCGGCCACATCGGTCACCCCGTAGAGCCTGGCGAAAATGGTCAGGTTCTTCTCCGCGCTCAGCCGGTCGTACAGGCCGGGCGTCTCGGTCAGGAGCCCCACGCACCGCCGGATGGCCGCGTCGGCCCGCCCCACTTCCAGGCCGTTCACGACCGCGCGGCCGCGCGTCGGGCCGATGAGGGCGCAGAGCATCCGCACGGTGGTCGTCTTGCCGGCCCCGTTCGGGCCGAGGAAGCCAAACGCCTCCCCCTCCTTCACCTCGAGGGTGAGGTCCTCGACGGCGGTGATGGGCGGGCTGTTCTTCGGGCCGGGGAAGATTTTGGTCAGGGAGTCGGTTTGCAGCATAGGGATAACTACTCGGCCCAGCGTTCTTTTGAACGCTGACGACGCTGATCAGGCTGATCCTTCGGCTTTGCTCAGGACAAGTTTTCACTGATGATCTTGAGTGAAGCGTGTCTCGTCGAGTTGTCGCCGAAATTCGGCGTCCGGCGCGGGCGCGGCGGCGGGGAGCGGGGACTGGAGGATAACCGGGCCGGGAGAGCCAGCGCGGAGAGGCGGCTCGGCGGCTGAGTCCCGGAGGACAAAAATCAGCCCCACGCTCGCCAGGGCAAACACGCCCACGATCGCCTCCGTCCAGTATACCCCCCAGCGGCCGACGGCGTACACGGCGGCCGCATTGACCGCCGCGTGCCAGGCGATGGCGGCGGCGAGCCAGAGGCGGTTCTTGCGCCGGACGGCCTGCAACACCATCACCGCGGCGGACAGATGGAAGCACAAAGCGAAAGCGCGCTCGACTGCGCCGAGCAGCGTCGCGTACCAGGCCGCAGACCAGTACGCGGTGATCTGCCTGGCGGCCAGGGCTTGCGCATCGGCGGGAAGAGGCAGCGCAGTGGCCTCCACATTCCGCAGGGCGACGAAGTTGACGAACGCCAGCCCGGCCAGCGCGCCCAAGAGGATGGCCTCCATCCCGCCGTGCCCCGCGCCGAACATCAGCGCCTCGCGCCACGTCCGCGCCGATTTGAGCCAGTAGCGGTAGACCAGATAACGCGCGACCTCTTCGCACAGCCCGGCGGTGAGGCCGAGGACGACGGCGTTGAACGGCAGTTTCCACGCCTCGGGCGGCGCGGGGAGCACCCCTCGGGCGAAGAGCGCCGTTAACCCGGCGTTGAGCGGGAGGTGGACGACCTGCGACGCGACGAATGTAACGGCGCCGACGGCGTACAGACTCCATTGCGCGCCCAGCCTTCTCGCCAGAAACACGCCGAGCAGGATCGGCAAAACGATCATGAGCGCGAAATTGAGGAAGTGAGTTACGTAACTGATCACAACCATGTTTGGCTAAGCCCGTTGGCGTAATCCGCCGCCCAGCACGATGATCGTCCCCGCTGCGCCGCCGACACCTGACAGGTGTGCGCTCGTCAGGTGTCGCGGCTTAAAGCAAGCAGGAATCTGCCTCAGATGATCGGCGCCCAGTCGTCGCGCTTCATTTCGATTCACCTCCTACGGTCTTGGCGAGCGAGACCATCCCGCTCAACCCACCCAGATTCATCGTATCCACCGCGCTGCTCGGCACGATGACCAGCGCACCTTTCTCCTTGAGGCCCTCAAACAGCATATTCATCGCGCGCAGGTGCAGCGCCGTGGGGTTGTCGGTGTAAGCCAGCGAGGCTTCGGCGAACGAGGCGGCGATTTGCTTTTCGGACTCGCCGAGGATGACGCGCGCCTGCCGCTCGCGCTCGGCCTGCGCCTGGCGGCTCATCGCGTCTTCCAGCCCCGCCGGGATGACGATGTCCCGGATTTCGACGCTGGTCACGCTCACCCCCCACGGGGTCGTGCGCTCGTCGATGATTTGCTGCAGTTCTTTGTCAATCACGCTGCGCCCGATCAGAATGTCGGCCAGCATCATCCGGCCGATGATGTCGCGCAAGGCCGTCTGCGCCGCCCAATCCACCGCCGCGCGGTAGTTCTCGACCTCCAGCGCCGCTTTCTGGGCGTCCCAGACCACCCAGAAGAGCACCGCATCCACGTCCACCGGGACGGTATCCTTGGTCAGCGTCTTCTGCGCCGCAAAGGGGGTGACCATCACGCGGTGATCCACCCAGGCCGAAACGCCGTCCACAATCGGCGCGATCCAGAAGAGGCCGGGGCCGCGCAGGCCGCGGAACTTGCCGAAGCGCAGCACCACGGCTTTCTCCCACTGATTGGCGATCTTCAGCGCGAACAGGATATAGACGCCGATGAAATTCAGGCCGAGCACAACCGCGCCCATGGCCCAATCGGGTAAGCCGCGCGCGTCCATGAGGACGGCGGCGACGAGGGAAACCGCCATCAGC
>DAOTXG010000100.1:0-3934 GCA_034435515.1 Anaerolineales bacterium | reverse complement strand
GCGCCGCCGGGAGGCGTGGATCGAGCAGCACGGCCAGTTCGGCTTCGCGCTGTTCCACGTAGCCCCCGCCCAACTCGCGCAGTTGGTCATCCACAAGGCCGGGATGCGCCATGACCTCGCTCACGCCGGGCGGCAGCTGCTCCAGGATCGCAATAAAATTCTCCACGCTCGCGTTACCGAAATTGGCGTCAATGTACCAGTTGGGCGCGGGGATGCCCTCTGCGTTGAGCAGCGCCGCGCGCTCTTCCAGCGCCGTGGGCGTCATGCCGGACATGAGCTCCTGCGCCAGGATGGGATGACGGAGGCCAAACTGAATCATCTTGGGCAGGATGGCCGAAGCCGCGCCGCCGCCAGGAAGCTGGATGTGGCCGTAGACCGACTCCGGCACGGGCTGGCGCACCGGCACGCCGTATTCACGCGCCAGGTCGCGCACGACCTGGTAGAACGGCGGATACATCATGAGGAGGCCTTCGTGATAATCTATGTGGTCAAACGGCGCGCCGATGAACAGCATCCGCTCGGCCTGGGCGCGCAGTTCGGCGTATAGTTCATCCAGCGAAACTTCCGGCAGGCGCTCCATGAGCATATCAATAGAATAGAACTGTCCACTGGCATCCACCAGCGTGGGGACCTGGCCGAAGGGCAGGACCGGCCGCCCGGTGGTGATGTTGAGGTGCAGGCCGATGGGCAGGTCGGGGTGCGCGGCGCGCACGGCGGCGACCTGCTCCGGCGCGCCCTCGACGTTGATCATGGCCGAGGTGGAAGTCACAATACCTTCGCGCCAGGCCTGCACAATGCCTTCCGTGACGCCTTCGCTCAATCCCAGGTCGTCGGCGTTGACGATCAAATAGCGCGGCCCACCGATGCGCTCACGCGGCGCAGGGAAGAGCCACCGGCCCGCCGCGAACCCGGCCAACAGCAAGACGATGATCCCGGCCACCAGCCTGAAGGAAAGTTTTTTTCGCATGAGGCAACTCCTTCCTTAGGGGCCGTCTAAAAATAACTTCCGGTTTCAGACCCTAAGGGTCTCAGAGACCCTTCATGATACACCGCAACGTAACGAATGTTAATTGGCAATGACAGCACGTCCTGGATGATCTCTTGCAGCACGTCTTCCTACTCATCCTCCCAGTCGTAGCCCGTGCGCCGGAAATTATCCCGACGGCGCTTGACCGGGATCGGGATGGGCTGCGACTGCTGCAGGTGTTCCAGGCGGTCGGCAGCCTGTGGGGCGTATTCCCAGATAACGGCCTCGAGCAGCTCGTCTTGGGCATCCAGCCCGGCGCGCTCGAGGCGGCGGACCTGCCGCAGGTAAAAGCGGGCAGCATTGATGAGGTTGTTGGTGTTCATGGCGTATTCCTATCTTTTGTGATTGACTGACACATCACGACGACTTTCTTTGCAAGGCAGGCGTAGGCCGGGGCGCGGCAACGTGCTGAGGCTGCTGCTCCCGGCGGGGCAGTTGGGTGCGCAGCCAGGTCACGAGGCGGCGGATCAGGCTCTGGCGGTTCGCAGCGGCCGGCTGGGCGAGCCGGGCCAGCCGCTCCTGCTCCGCTTCGCGCAGCAAGTCCTGATATTGCGCTTGTTGGGCCAGTAAATCGGTATATCGGGGTGACATGGGCGCGTCTCCTTTTCTTGCCAATGCTGAAACTGTAAAGATAATAGCCGGCTTCTCACGGCCGGGCATCCATCCTCGAATTGATTCCTGAAATGACGTCCGGGGGAGAGGGTCTCCGCCTTCAGGCGGACGCCCGTCATTGCGTTATCAGTCAGTCTGCCGCCCCTCGCTTGGGGCTGCTGCCTGGCGAATCGCCGTCAACAGCGCCTTGTCTCCCGCCTGCTTGGAGACAAACGCCGCCGCGCCGGCCTCGCGCGCCCGGTCGCGGGTGTGCACATCGTCGTACAGGCTGAGGAGCACCACTGTGATCTGGGGCATGATAGCGTGCAGAACCTCGGTGGTCATGATCCCGTCCATATAGGGCATTTCCACGTCCATGACAATCACGTCAGGCCGCAGCTTGCGCGTCAACCGGAGCGCCTCGCCGCCATGGCTGGCCTCGCCGACGATCTTCAGGTCCGCTTCCAGCGCCAACCGCATCCGCAAACCGGTGCGGATCGCCGGCTGGTCGTCTACCAATAAGAGCGAGATCATGTACTGGTGTCCTTTCTATCTGCCAGTATGTTACAAGCGGGGTTGCCTGGCATCGGCCCTTAAATTGAAAACCGGATAAGACCTTAGGCCGAAGCCGGCCTGCCCCGCTCAGCGGAAGGCAGGCCGCCGGTTCTCCGACTTAAGTCGGAGGCCAAAGGTCAGCCTAAAGACGGATGACTTATGTCGCGCGCGTGGTACGCTGGAGAGGAAAGGCGAGTTGGAGCGGCAGGCCAGGGGTAGTAAAATCCCGGAAATTCATCTCTCCCCAAGCAGAAAGCGAGGTTTGGATGACTATCCGGATAGTCCTGGCCGACGATCATAGCGTGGTGCGCCAGGGATTACGCATGTTTTTGAGCCTCGACCCCGAATTGGAGATCGTGGGTGAGGCCGCCGATGGCGCGGAGGCCCTGCGCCTGGCCCGTCAATTGCAGCCGGACGTGGTCCTGATGGACCTGCTCATGCCGGTCATGGACGGCATCGCCGCCACCGGCGCCATCCGCAAGGAACTGCCGGATACAGAAGTGATCGCGCTGACGAGCGTGCTGGAAGACGCGGCGGTGTTCGGCGCCGTGCGCGCGGGGGCCATTGGCTACCTGCTCAAGGACACGCAGGCCGACGAATTGTGCCGGGCGATCAAGGCCGCCGCCGCCGGGCAGGTGCAGCTCTCGCCCAAAGCCGCCGCGCGGCTGATGCGCGAGGTGCGCGCGCCCGACAGCCCGGAAGCCCTCACCGAGCGTGAAACGGAAGTCCTGCGCCTGCTGGCGCTGGGGCAGTCCAATAAGGAGATTGCTCACACGTTGAGCATCGGCGAGAAGACGGTCAAGACCCACGTGAGCAACATTCTGGCCAAACTCGGCGTCCCCAGCCGCACTCAGGCGGCGCTGTACGCCGTGCGGATTGGGCTGGTCTCGGTGGATGCGGCGAACCCGGCCGCCTGATCGGGCAGGGCTTTTCCACAGTCGTAGGAGCGGCTTGCAGCCGCGACATAACCGGGCGGCACAAGCCGCCATCGCGGGTGCCTGCTTCGCGCCGCTCCTACGGCACAGAAAATGAACGAGGGAGGGGCAACCTGGCCTGTCCACAACAGGTTGGTTGGTGTGAACCGAAGACGCGCCTAGACCCGGAGGCGGTCGGAGGTATGTCGAGTGAGGAGAGATGAGTCGTGAGAAAACTACTGACGGTGTTGCTTTGGTTGACGGTCGGCGCGATCCTGCTCGGCGCCTGCCAGGGCGCGGCCCCTGCGCCGCCGCCGACCGCCCTCCCCACCTCAGAAGCCGTCGTCACTTTGCGTTTCACCTACTGGGGGTCCCCCATCGAGAAAGCCGCCGTCGAGCAGACGGTGCGCGCTTTTGAAGCCGCCAACCCGAACATCAAAGTCGAGGCCCAGCACATCCCCAACGCCGAATACATCGCCAAACTCTCGGCCATGTTCGCCGCCGGGAAGCCGCCGGACATCGGCTACCTGTTTGAAACGCACGCCGCGTTGTGGGCCAGCGGCGGCAAGGTGCGCGACCTGACCGACCTGGTGACGAACGACCCGGAACTGGCCGCGCGCCTGCCGGAGACGTATTATTACTACGCGCCCGGCAAAACCATCGGCGCCAGCACCTCTCCGCAGGTGACGGTGATGTTCTACAACAAAGACCTGTTCCAGCAGGCGGGGCTGCCCAATCCGCCCTCCGACCCCGAAGAGGCCTGGGCGTGGGACGAGTTTCTGGCCGTCGCCCGGCAGTTGACCACGGATACCGAGGGTCGGCGCCCCGGCGAGCCGGGCTTCGATCC
>DAOTXG010000099.1:0-4270 GCA_034435515.1 Anaerolineales bacterium | reverse complement strand
GAGACGCCATCTGCGGAGTCGTGCGTGACATCACGGCGCGCAAGCAGGCGGAGATCGAGATAGCCCGGTTGCTGGAGTCTGAACGTGAGCAGCGCCGGCTGGCCGAGAGTCTCCGGGATACGGCGGTCAAGATCAATAGCACGCTCGACTTCGACCAGGCGCTCGACCACATCCTGGACGCCGTCGAGCGCGTGGTGCCGTACGAGGCGGTCAGCCTGCTGCTGCTGGACAGGGCCGCCGGGGTCGTGCGGCTGGCCCGTTACCGTGGCGTAGGCGAACGGAAGCCGGCGCCCTCCGGCCTGGCCCGTCCAATCCCGGCAGTGAAGCTTCCCGCCCTGCGCCAGATTGTGGAAACCAGGGAGCCGCTCGTCGTCCCGGATGCCCGCCTCTTCCCCGGCTGGGCCGATGTTGCGGGATTGGGGTGGGTTCGGTCATTTGTGAGCGTGCCCATCTGGAACCAGGGGGAGCTGATCGGCTGTTTGAACCTGTGGAGCGCCAGGCCGGGGTTCTTTGGCCCGGCTCATCTTCGCGGCTTGCAGGCCTTCGCCGTGCAGGCGGCCCTCGCGCTCGGGCGTGCTCAACTCTTTCAGGCTGAGCAACGCCGGCGCAGGGAGGCGGTCGCGCTCCAGCAGGTGACGCAGGCGGCGATGATGGCGCATATGGACATGGAGGCCTTGCTAGAAGCCGTCGTCTTAACTCTGGCTCAAATCGCCGGCTATCCTCTCATTCGCGTCTATCTGACCTGGGACGAAGCGCCGCAACTGGTGGCTCAGCACGGCTACCGGCCCCAGTCGCTCACCCCCTCGCTCCCTCCAAGCCAGCGCCTCATCGAGCGCGTCCTCCGCACGAGCCAGCCCGTGTTCGTCCCCGACATTCAGGCCGAACCGGACTATTATCCCACCGCGATGGGCGTTCACTCACTGATCGCCCTCCCGTTGACGCCGGGCGGGCAACTGGCCGGGGCGCTGGTGGTCGAAACCCGAGCAGATCAGGCGCTGGAGCGCCACGATTTCGAATGGTTGGCGGACGTGGCCCGGTCGGTGAGCGTGGCGCTGGAAAATGCGCGGTTGTACACCGACCTGCAAGGCTTGCTGGAAGAGCGCGAGCAGACCCAGGCCCACCTGATCCAGACCGAGAAGATGCTGGCGCTCGGCCGGCTGGCCGCCTCCTTCGCCCACGAGATCAACAACCCTCTCCAGGCCGTGCAGGGCTGCCTCACCCTGGCGCGCGAGGAACTGCGCGCTGATCTCCGCCGCGATAAGCTCGACCGCTACCTCGACGTCGCCGAGGCTGAGATGGCGCGGGTCGCGGCCCTTGTCCGCCGCATGCGTGATTTCTATCGCCCGCAACCGGCCGTGCGGCACCCCACCGACGTGCACGCCGTTTTGGAGAGCGTCCTGGAACTGACCGCCAACCCGCTGCAGCACGGCGGCATCGCCGTCGAGCGCGAATGGGCTTCTGACCTGCCGGAGGTCACCGCGAACCCGGACGAACTGAAGCAGGTGTTCCTCAACCTGGTGCTCAACGCGGTGGACGGAATGCCGCGCGGCGGTAAGTTGAGTATCCGGACCACACTCGATCACCGGCCCGCGTCTGGGACGACGCGGCTTTCTACCACCGCCTTGAGGCTGCGACCGCTGGGGGTGCGCATCGAATTTGCCGACACCGGGCAGGGCATGCCGCCGGAAACGCTCGCGCGCCTGTTTGAGCCTTTCTTCACCAGCAAGGAGCAAGGCTCCGGGCTGGGGCTGTATATCAGTTACAATATCCTCCACCATCACGGGGCGCAAATTACCGCCACGAGCGACGTCGGGCAGGGCGCAACCTTTACCATCTGGCTGCCAGTGAACCTGTCGGCAGTGGAGAGACCCTAAGGGTCTCAAAGACCCTTAGGGTCTGAACCGAAGGGACGCGACCCGACGCCTGTTCGAGGCCGGCCTTGCTGGCCTAGTGTGAAACAGCGCCGCGAGTAGGGAGTAACCGCCATGACTTTGAACCTGAAGAGACTGCGATGACGCCCTCAGCCAAAATACTTGTCGTGGACGACGAGAAGGCCATTCGCTTTATCCTGGAGGAGACGCTGACGCGCGATGGCTATCAGGTGACCACCGCCGAGAGCGGCGCGGCGGCGCTCGCGCTCTTAGCCACCCAACACTTTGACCTGGCCCTGCTGGATCTCAAACTCAAGGACATGGAGGGAACCGACGTGCTGTCGGCGCTGCGCCGCCTGTCGCCGGATACGGTCGCCATCATGCTGACCGCGCACGCTTCGCTGGAAAGCGCGGTCGCCGCGCTGCGCCAGGGGGCGCACGACTATCTGTTCAAGCCCTGTCAGACCGACGAGATCCGCGAAAGCGTGCGCACGGGCCTGCGCAAGCGCCAACGCGAGTTGTCAGAGCGAGACGCTGAGCCAGGCGGCCGGGAGCACGCCGAGGCCGTCCCGCCCCAGCCCGCGCCGGCCCCGGCGCGCTTTTTGCAGCGGGGCGGGCTGATCGTAGATGTCGAGCGCCACGTGATCACGCTCGACGGTCACCTGCTGCAGTTAAGCCCCACGGAATTCAACCTGCTCGCCCACCTGGCCGGCGCCGCGCCGCGCGTCGTTTCCGCCCAGGAACTGGTGCGCGAGGTGCAGGGTTACGACGTGGATGTGTGGGAGGCGCGGGACGTGGTGCGGTTTCACATTCACCGGCTGCGGCAAAAATTGCGCGAGGCGACTGGCCGGCGCGATCTCATTCGCAACGTGCGCGGCGTCGGCTACGTCGCGGACCTGGAGTAACGACCGCCTCTCCCTCAATTTCCCCGACTGGAGGGGGCTTGACCGGCCCACTAAGTAACTCTTCAAAAGTTTTCCCTACTCCTCTGCTCCCGCCGGATTTGCGTGAAGCGTCCGGCGGCCAGGCGGCGGATTGCAAATCCGCCACGAGCATGAGAAAAAAGTAGTAGGGATTTTTGGATACTTACTTAGGCGACGGGCTGTCGTCGCCTTTGTTTGTCCGCCAACACAACTGCAACAATCCTGCAACACAATCCAATTTGGGGTTACAGGCGTGCTTGCGTAGACTGTGAATGACGAGAAAAGCAAGATCGAAGCGTCAGCCGCGAGCGGAGAAACAGTGGTCTTCTCCCGCAAGGCTGACGCCGACCGTCGCGCCCTGACAATGCAGAGCGTAGAAACGGCAAACCTGCCGAAAGGCAGGGGCGCAAAGTTACGGGTCTAAGCGCAAAAGGAAAATAGCATGAACAGATCTAGATCTTCAAAATACATTCAGCTCTTCCTGGCCTTCATCCTGGCCCTTGGCCTGGCCGGCCCGGTCTCCCTGCCCGTCGCCCGGGCCGACCAAGACCCGCCCCGCGCTTACCCGGCCCTGCTGCAGATGGCGCAGGAGCGCCCCAACGAGACAGTCAAGGTCATCGTGCAGCGGCGGATCGGCAAGCACCTGCCGGAGCAGGCGCTGGAGCGCATCGGCGCGCATGTCACCCGGGACCTGCCGCTCATCAACGGCTTCGCCGCCGAGCTGCCGGCGCGGGCGGTGGAGTCGCTGGCGCGCAATCCAAGCGTGCGCTGGGTGTCACTCGACGCCCCCCTGCGCTCGACGGCGATCGGCTTCCCCACCGTGCGGGAGGAGTTCACGGCCGTTTCCTTCGGCGGCAATAACGGCGCGGAGGCCTGGAGCGCCGCCTGGCAAGAACTGGGCGAATCCAACGGCCCGACCTCCGGCCGGGTGAGAGTCGTCATCAGCACTTATTGCTCGGTCGGCTGCCTGCGCATTGGCGCTTCCGAACAGTCCATCGCCGGGTATGGCGCCAGCCGCATGGCGAATCTCACCAGCGCGCAGACGGCCACGCTCACTTTCAGTTACCGCCGGCAGACAGGCGACGTGGACGGCGCGAGTGTCAGCGCGCAGGTCAGAAAGGCCGGAGGCGCCTGGACGACGCTGGCGACCTACTCCATCAACGGGAACGATAACGCCCAGGTCACTCAGAGTTTTGACATCTCGGCCTACGTTGCGGCAGACACCGAGATCAGATTCCTCGGCGCCGGCATCTCGGATAGCGACTTCATCTACCTCGACAATATCCAGATCGAGTACACCCGCCTGGTGAACGCCTATAACCGGGCCATCGGCGCGGACCGACTGTGGAAAGAGGTCCCCTCCCTGGAGGGGCAGGGAATCACAGTCGCCGTGGTGGACAGCGGCATCGCCATGCACGCCGACCTGCAAGGTGACCTCGGCATCTCCCGCATCCTGGCCCAGAACAGCGTTTGGGC
>DAOTXG010000098.1:0-12982 GCA_034435515.1 Anaerolineales bacterium | reverse complement strand
GCGCTCACGCGCAAACTTCAAGCGGGCAACCGCACCCCCTATTCGGGGGCAGGCGGAGTTGCCTCTACCTTAGATGTCCGGCCAGGTCGTTGACACCGAGACCGCCCAGGAGTTCATGGCCCAGGCGCTGGAGAAGGTCGAGCGGGCCGAACTGGGGGATATTGTGGCGGAACTGGAGCGGAAGAGCGCGCGGTTCCAGGCCCTGCTCTCCCCAGAAAACCTGCCAGGGCTGGAGCGCCCGCAGCTGCGCGGCGTTCTGCGTTCCACCTTTGCTACGCGCCGCAAGGCTGAGGCGATTCTCGACGTGATGGGCGTCGAGGGCCTCCGCAACGCCATCGAGTACCTCCTCTATGGCGCTGTCAGCCCGCAGG
This sequence comes from Anaerolineales bacterium, assembly GCA_034435515.1. Lineage (GTDB taxonomy): Bacteria > Chloroflexota > Anaerolineae > Anaerolineales > UBA6663 > DATDRS01. The sequence goes on along the minus strand of DAOTXG010000098.1, from coordinate 12,611 downwards.
AACGCTTCCAGAATTTCGTGGATTGCCTCTCCGGCTTTTGGGGCGACGTGCGGCTGGCGCGCAAACCCTTGCCGGGCCGGGAGGAGGGCGATCTCCCTGAAAACATCTTGTGCGATTTCGCCTCCGAACTGCTCCACTTTACCAGCCCCGAAGATCGCTGGCTCTGGACGCGCTGGATGTGGGATCCGCGGGTGGGCACGGGCGCGCTTCCGCTGGTGACGATGGAGGAATACGACCTGCACGGGCGGGACGCCGGCGAGACGTACATGAAGGTCGGCGTGGCGGTGGCGTTCGTGCGCGCGACCGGGGAGGCGGCCGGGTTCGCGCGGTTTGGCATGGGCAGCAGCCCGTTTGGAATTGACGTCTTCCTCGCCTGTGTGTACGCAGTCTATATGTACACCACATTGAGGCTGCGGATGACGCAAGAGTTCAACAAAGTCGTGCCCCAGCTGCCGGAATTGTCGCGGCGGCTGCTGGGCGTGTGGCGCATGGAATTGTGATTGGTCGAATAGTCGGGTGGTCGGATAGTCAAATGGTCGGAGGGTCGGATGGTCGAATGGTCAAATGGTCGTGTGGCCGATCGGTGAGTATTCGACCATCCGACTACCCGACTACTGGACTAACTAGGAGGCGCAATGGCCGTCGGCCTGGATAAAGTCAAACCTGAAAACATCAAGGAAGACAAGCAGCTGATCGTCGAGGGGATGGACATCTCCGGCCACTGGAACCGGATGTTCGAGCAGCGGGTCATCTGGGATTACGACATTGACATGCTGGACAAGGTCGCCTCGCTGCCCGGCGGCGAGTCGCTGGCGTGGTGCTACGGCTGCGCCAAGTGCACCGCCGTCTGCCCGGTGGACATCGTGGGCGATTACTCGCCGCGCAAAATTCACCGCAAGACTCAGATCGGCATTGACCTGTTCACGTCGCCCGACCTGTGGCTGTGCACCACGTGCATGAATTGCCTGCGCGTCTGCCCCAAAGAAGTGGACATGATCCAGATCATGCCGGCTGTGCGCGAGCAGGCCGTGCTGGAGGGCAACGTTCCCCCGGAATTACAGAAAGCCTTTGAGGACACCGCCAAGCACGGCAACCCGCTCGGCCAGCCTCAGCGCAAACGCGCCGACTGGGCGAAGAAGGCGGGGGCGCCCGTCCCGATCATGAAGGACCTCAAGCGCCCGGCGGATATCCTGTGGTACGTCGGCTCGTACCCCTCCTACCATCCGCGCGGAATTGACGCGGCCTGCGCCGCGGCCCGCATCTTCAACGCCCTCGGGGTGGACTTCGGCATCCTCGGCGTCGAGGAGAAAGACGACGGCGACTCTCAGCGCCTGGCGGGCGAAAAGGGCCTGTTCGAGATGCTGGCCGAACAGAACATCGCAACGTTCAGCAAGTACGAGTTCAACCGCATGGTCGTCACCGGCCCGCACGAGTTCAACGCTTTCAAGAACGAGTATCCGAAATACGGAGGCGATTTCAAGGTTGTGCATTACACCCGCTTCCTGGTGGAATATCTGGACAAACTCAAGTCTCTCCTGAAAAAGCCGCTCAATCTGAAAGTGACTTTCCACGACCCGTGTTACCTCGGCCGGCACAACGGCGAATATGACGCGCCGCGCGAACTGCTGCGCGCTATCCCCGGCCTCGAACTGGTGGAGATGGGGCGCTGCCGCGAGAACGGTTATTGCTGCGGCGGCGGCGGGGGCGGCATGTGGCTCGACTCGTTTAGCAAAGAACACACGACGATGCGCCTCTCCGAGCGCCGCGTGCGCGAGGCCGTCGAGTACGGCGCGCAGGTCCTGGCCGTCTGCTGTCCCTTCGAGGTTTCGCGCTTTGAGGACGCGGCCAAGAGCACGGGAAATGACAAATTAGTGGTCAGGGACATTCTTGAATTACTTGACGAATCTATGCGAGGCTGACGAGTCGTGAATAGTAAACAGTAAACAGTAAAACAGTAGTCAATGTTGAAAGTAGATTACTGTTGACTGTTGACTGTTCACTGTCAACGGTTCACCGCTTATGAATATCATCGTCCCCATCAAGCAAGTTCCCAACCTCACCGACGACCTCGAAATTAATCCCGAGGGCGTAAACGTCGACCTGGACGCGCTGCAGTACGTGCTTAACGAATTTGACGAGCACGCCATCGAGGAGGCCGTGCTGACGAAGGAGAGCGCGGGCGGCGCGGTGACGGTGATCGGCGTGGACACGACGGGCGAGCTGAACGAGGCGCTCCATACGGCCCTGGCCAAGGGCGCGGACAAGGCCGCCAAAATTACGGGCGATTTCCCACGCGGCACGGACTCGCACACGCAGGCCAGGCTCCTCGCCGACGCCATCCGCGGCCTGTCGCCAGACGTCGTGTTCACGGGCGTGCAGGCCGCCGACGACCGCGACGGGCAGATCGGACCGATGATCGCCGCGCACCTCGGGATCCCCTACGTGGGCGTAGTCACAGGCGTCGCCGTCAAAGACGGCAAAGCCATCGTCCACAAAGAGTACGCCGGCGGCGTGATTGCCGAGTTCGAGGTCACGCTGCCGATGGTCGTGGGCGTGCAGGCGGCCCACCAGCCGCCGCGCTATGCTCCAGTGAGCAAAATTCGCCAGATGGCTAAGACCGCAAAGATCGAGGAGATCGCCGGGGGCGAGGCGGCCGTAGTAGAGCGCGCATGGGGATGCGCTTCTACGGTCCGCCGCATGTTCAAACCCGAGGCCGCCGGCCACGCCGAGATGTGGGAAGGCGGCCCGGACGAAGTGGCCGAGAAGATTGCGGCGTTGATCAAGGAGAAAGGGCTGTGGAAAGGCTGATGGCGGATGGCGGATGGCTTATGGCGAATGGCTTATAGCAGATGGCTTATGGCGGATGGCTTATCGCTGATCGTATGTTGCGATAGGCGGCTAACCGATAACCGATAGGCGATACACGAAGAATATGTCAAACGATATTCTCTTCCTGGCCGAACACCTCAACGGGAAACTCGCCGACATTACCTTTGAACTGGCGGGCAAGGCCAGACACCTGGCGGCTGCATTTGGGGGCAAAGCCATCGCCGTGCTTCTGGGCAGCGGGGCGCGAGCGTTGGCCGAGTCTATTGGCGCGGACGCAGGGCTGTACGTGGACGATCCCGCGCTGGCTGAGTTCAACCCCGAAGCCTGCAGCCGCGTGCTGACGGCGCTCATCCAGGAACGCGCTCCGCGCCTGGTGATGTTGGGCAACACCTCGATGGGGATGGACCTGGGCGCGGGGTTGTCCATCTCCACCGGGTTGCCGCTCATCGCCTACGTCAATCGCCTGGCCGCCGACGGCGGGACGCTCGTGGCGACATCGCAGATTTATGGCGGCAAGATTCAGGCCGAGGCCGTGCCGGACGGCGAAGCGTGCCTTGTCTCCTGCCTGGCGGGCGCGTTCCCCGCCGAAGCGGGGCGGGGTTCCGCTCCGGTCGAGCAAATCGCCTCCCCCGTCCCGCTCGGCGATCTCAAAGTGAAGTTCGTCAGGCTCATTCAGCCCGAGGGCGGCGACGTGGACATTACGCAGCAGCCGATTCTGGTGTCTATCGGGCGCGGCATCGGCGGGCTGGAGAACGTCGAATTGGCGCAGGAACTTGCGGACGCGCTGGGGTGCGCGGTCTCGGCCTCGCGCCCCATCACCGACGCGGGGTGGCTGCCCAAGACCCGGCAGGTGGGCAAGAGCGGCCTGACCGTCAAGCCCAAGCTTTATCTGGCTCTGGGCATCTCCGGCGCGCCGGAGCATCTGGAAGGGATGCGCGGCGCGGAGACCATCGTCGCCGTGAACACCGATCCCCAGGCGCCCATCTTCGACGTCGCGCACTACGGCGCGACGTGCGATATGCTGGATCTGCTCCCGGCGCTGACGGAGAAAGTCAAGGGCTGATGGCCGCTTCGCGTAGCAGATAGCCGATGGCAGATAGCAGAGGGTTTGGGGGATAGCCATCCGCCTCCTGTCATGAGCCGTCTGCTATCAGCCACCTGCCATCAGCCATCGGCTATCCGCCATCTGCCATAAGCCATGCTGACTGACATCGAAAAAATCATCTTCCTCCTCATGCTTGCCATCTTTGGCGGCGTGACGGCCTGGGGGTTCTATAACATCTACCGGATTGTACGGCGTGGACGGCCTGCCCAGTCTCCAATCTCAAACCTCAAGTCTTTCATCCCGTGGGCCGTCAAAGTGTTGCTTGAAATCGGCCTGCAAAAGCCCATTTACAAATCCCGCCCCATTCTCACCACTTTCCACGCCCTGATCTTTTTCGGCTTCTCGTATTACCTGCTGGTCAACCTCAACGATGTGCTGGAAGGTTTCTTGCCTGGCTACTCGACCGCCGAAGTCTCGACGGGCCTGATTGGCGTTTTGAACCTGCTCGGCGACGTGTTGAGTGTCGGCGTGCTCGTCGGCGTGATCGTGTTCCTCGTCCGCCGGTTCATCGCCCAAGACCGGCGGCTCGAATATAACCAGGAGGTGCAGCTCTACGCGCCGGTGGCGAAGGGCGGCGTCAAACGCGACTCGCTCATCGTCGGCGGGTTCATCCTGCTACACGTCGGCTCGCGATTCATGGGGCAGGCTCTGCGGCTGGCCGAGAGCGGCGTGACGAATCCCATACAGCCGTTTGCGAGCGCGGTCTCATTGACCCTGCGTGGCCTCCCGGCCTCCGCCTTTGTCTCTGCCATTCACGCCGCGTGGTGGCTCGCCATTGGCCTCATCGTCGTCTTCCTGCCGTACTTCATCATCAGCAAGCATATCCACATTCTGATCGCTCCGCTTAATCTGGCGTTGGCCCGGCAGGGCGAGCGCGGCCATCTGGACCCGGCGGCGCCTCCGAACTCGTCGCCTGGCCCTTCGGCAGAGCCTGCCCTGCCTGCACCTGTGGCGCAGGCACAGGTGAGCGTGTCGAAGGACTCAGGGCATGGCCCTTCGGCCACCAGCCGCCAGCCGCCAGCCGCCGGCAACGGGTTTGCCCCTGGCGCGGGGACGTTGGCCGACCTGGCCTGGCCGCGCCTGCTGGATGCTTACGCCTGCATCATGTGCAACCGCTGTCAGGACGTTTGCCCGGCGCATAACTCGGCGCGGCCGCTCAGCCCGGCGGCGCTCGAAATTAACAAGCGTTACTGGCTGAATGAACACTTCACCGCGTTTGCGGGCGGGGCTGCCTCGCCGCCGCTGGTCGAATTTGCCATCAGCCCCGAGGCCGTGTGGTCGTGCACCACCTGTTACGCCTGCGTCCGGGTGTGTCCGGTGGGCAACGAGCCGATGGCCGACATTGTGGACATCCGCCGCCGGCTGATCAACGACGGCGCGGAACTCGACGGCGGCCTCCAATCCACGCTGGAGAAGATCGGCAAGACGGGCAATTCCTTCGGCCAGGCGGCGCGCAACCGGGCCAAGTGGGCGCAGACCGGACTGGATTTCAAGATCAAGGACATTCGCAAGGAGCCGGCTGAGTTTCTGTGGTTCGTGGGCGACTACGCTTCGTTTGACGCGCGCGTCCAGGAAATCACGCGCACCGTCGCCCGCCTCCTGCGGGCCGCCGGCGTGGATTACGGCATCCTGTACGAAGCGGAGAAAAACTCGGGCAACGACGTCCGCCGCGTGGGCGAGGAGGGGCTGTTCGAGCAGTTGGCGGAGCAGAACATCGCCGCGATGCGCAAGTGCAACTTCCAGCGCGTCATCACTACCGATCCGCACACGCTCAACGCGCTCAAGAACGAATATCCCGATTACGGCGGCCAGTGGGATACGATTCACTATACCCGGCTGGTCGCGCAGCTGATCGAAGAGGGCCGGATTAAGCTCAACAAACGCCTGGACTACCGCGTAACTTTTCACGACCCCTGCTACCTGGGGCGCTACAACAAAGGCTTCAACCCGCCGCGCGCCATCATCCAGGCGACCGGCTGTGAGCTGGTCGAGATGCCGCGCAACCGCGAGAACTCGTATTGTTGCGGGGCAGGGGGCGGACAAATCTGGTTAGGGACGACGGCTCCAGGTGAGCGCCCCGCCGAGCAGCGCATCCGCGAGGCGCTCGCGGCCCTTCGACATGGTGAGCCGCTGCGCGAGTCGAACCATCAGGGCACGGCCCTCGACGGCGCCGCCAATGGCGCGAGCGGCGATGCAAAGCGGCTGCTCTTCGTCGTCGCCTGCCCGAAGGATGTGGTCATGTATACTGATGCGGTGAAGACGACGGGGAACGAGGGGAAGATCGAAGTCAAGGATGTAATTCAACTCGTCGCTGAGGCGGTGGGCTGATAGCAAATAGCCGCTTCGCGTGGCAGCCACGCGAAGCGGCCATCGGCTATCTGCCATCAGCCATCGGCTAACAACGTGGCTCAAGGGCTTGCCGATTTATCTACGGCTCTCACGCTTCGCCTGCGCGACATCGCGCGAATGCTCGACCGCCTCGACCGGCTGGAATCCGGCACAGGCGGGTGGCTGACGGCGCAGGATGACCGCGCGTTGCGAGAGGCTGCGGTGGACATGACTCTGCGCGCCCTCCGCGCCGCCGCCGACCCGACGAACTTTGTCATCTTGTCTTTCCTTTCGACCCGCGCGACCGCGCCGCTGGCCGAGCTAGAAAGCGCCTCCGGCCTCGGGCGGTTGGCCCTGAACGAGCGGGTCAGCGACCTGGTGCAGGTCGGCCTGGCGAGCCGGAACATTGATACCGACCAGGCGCAAATCACGGCGGGCGGGGCGGCGCTGGTCGAGCTGATCCAGAGCATTGGCGAGGCCACGGCGAAGAGGCTGGCGGAGGCGCTACAGCCGGTAACGCGGTAACTGGTAATTCGTAATTACCAATTACTGATGACCAATTACTGCAATGAAATGCCCGCATTGTGATTTCGCCGATACGCGCATGAAACTTCACCGCCACCTGGTGGAGGCGCACCTGGACCGGGTGACGACCGAGCACGACGAGGCGACGGGCAAGATGCGGTACGTCGTCGGTTGTCCGGTGTGCGGGCTGAAGTACCAGCACGCCGTCAAGCCGCGCTACCGGGACCCGCGCTTTCTCGAAGAATACAAGGCCGAAATCGCGCTGGTGGCGTTTGACCAACTGCTGTATCACCTTGAGGACAAACACCCGGAAACGGCGGGCATCCCGGTCGAAGAACAGAACTCGCAGGAGACGTCATCCCATGGCTAAATGCAATAACTGTGAAGTGCCCGAGGACCTCTACTACTGGCCCGAGAAGCACGTGTGGGCGCGGCCCGAGGCCGATGGCACGGTGACCGTCGGCATCACCGACGCGGCGCAACACCTTGCCGGTGCGATTGTGACCGCCACGCCCAAAGAGGCCGGCAAGCCGCTGAAAAAGGGCAAGAGCGCCGGGACAGTGGAAAGCGGCAAATGGGTGGGGCCGGTGACCGCGCCCCTCTCCGGCGCCATCGTCGAAGCCAATGCTCAGGTGAAAGCCAAACCCTCGATTCTCAATGCCGATCCTTACGGCGCAGGCTGGTACGTGAAGGTAAAGCCAGACAACTGGGACGTCGACAAGGCCGATCTGGTGACAGGGGCGCAGGCCATTGAGAAATACACGGCCTTCCTCGTCGAGCAGAAGATTGACTGCGCCGGCCGCCCGGGCGAACTGCAGGCGGCGACGGCCGCGAAACCCTGACCATGGCTGATCTGTGATTTCTGATTGCTGATTGGAGACTTACAATCAACAATCCGCAATCCGCAATCCGCAATGATTTACTATGGCTGTGACATCCCCGAAGACCTGTTCTTCGACATCGAGCGCGACGTGTGGGTGCGGTTCGAGGGCGGCCCTTCGGCACCTTCGGCAGGGCGCGGCCTGGCGGTGCTGGGGATGACCGACGTGGCGCAGACGCGCGGGGGCAAGCTGGTCAGCATCACCTTCAAGAAGCCAGGGAAAATTGTCGCGCAGGGCAAGAGCGCGGCCACCATCGAATCGGCCAAATGGGTCGGGCCGTTCCCCATGCCCTTCGAGGGCGAAATCGTGGAGACGAACGAAGCCGGTTTCCGCCGTGACATCCTCCTGGTCAATAAAGACCCCTACGGCGCGGGCTGGCTGGTGAAGGTGCGCCCGACCGGCCCCGACTCCGAACGCGCTCACCTGCTCACCGGCGCGGCGGCGGCGGCGGCTTACCAGAAGAAGATCGCCGAACTGCAGGTGAAGTGTTTTCGATGTGTTGACGAGTCCTGAGCGACCCTGGCGTTTCGACGCTCGATACTCCTGCGAGGCGACATGCCCATAACTGGAAATTACTCATTCCCGGCTGAACTCTATTACGATCGCTCCACCCATCTCTGGGTGCGGCGCGACGGCGATCTGGTAACCATTGGCCTCGACGCGCTCGGCCTCGAATCGCTCGGCGACATGGCCTACGTCTCTCTCCAGGCGGTTGGCCTCCCGGTGAGGCGCGGCGAGGCCGTGGGGAGCATGGAGGCCGCAAAGATGGTGGGCGACCTGATCGCTCCTGTGAGCGGAACCATCACCGCCCGCAACGAAGCCGTGCTGCGCGACCCTGGCCTGGTCAACCGTGATCCCTATGGTGAAGGCTGGCTCCTCCAACTCACCCCCTCGGACTGGGCGCGCGATTCCGCCGAGCTGGTGCACGGCGATGGCCTGGCCGCGTGGGTGGAGGCAGAGGTTGAGAGGTATCGGTCACAAGGCTGGATTGATTGAATGGGTGATTGTTGATTTCTGATTGTTGATTGCACCCCCCAATCAGAAATCAGCAATCACGCGAAGCGGTCAGCAATGATCAATTGGCGATTAATCACTGACGACGCGGTTTCGGCTTCCTTCGGCCTCGCCGCCGACGAGTGCCTGGCCTCGCGCGTGGGCGCGGGCGAGAGCCAGCCGACTTTGCGGCTGTACACTTATCGTTCCCACTGCGCGCTCGTCGGGCGTTTCCAAAACTTAGAGAACGAGGTGCATCGCGCGTATTGCGAGGCTAACGGCATTGCGCTCAACCGGCGGCCCACTGGCGGCGGCGCGATTATCATGGGCGCCGATCAGCTCGGCGTGGCTCTCGCGCTGCCGGGGCGCGGCGCGCTTGGGGAGGCGCTTTCCACGTACAGCCGGGCGCGCGAACTCATGGCGCAGTTCTCGGCGGGCGTGGTCAACGGTTTGCAGACCCTGGGCGTCGAGGCCTCGTTCCGCCGGAAGAACGACATCGAGGTCAAGGGGCGCAAAATCGTGGGCTTGGGCATCTACCGCGCGCGCAGCGGCGGCCTGCTGTTTCACGCCTCACTCCTCGTCGGCCTGGACCTCCCGCTCATGCTCCGCGTGCTCCAGACGCCGTTCGAGAAAATTTCCGACAAAGAGATCGCCACGGTGGCCGACCGGGTGACGACGGTGCGCCGCGAGATCGGGCGCGAAATCAGCATGGACGAAGTGCGAGCGCGCGTGGCCGAGGGTTACGCCGCCGCTTTTGGGGTCTTGCTCACGCCGGGCGATTTCTCTACCGGGGAGCGCGCCGTCATTACGGCCCTGGAGTGTGAGAGATACCTCACCAACGCCTGGGTGTTTCAGACGACGGCTGTGCCTGACGCGATGGGCGCCGCTAAGATCAAGACTCTTTCGGGGTTGATTGACGTGCGGGTGACGCTGGCGGGCAGCATCCTCAAGGCGGCCTTTATCGGCGGCGACTTTTTTGCGGGGGAGGGCGCGGTGGCGGAGGTGGAGGCGAGCCTGCGCTGGCACTCCGCCGACCCGGAAGCGGTCACCAGGACTCTGGCCCGCGCTTACGCTGCTCGCGCCGCCGACCTCGCCGCCCTTCCGCTGGACGCGCTCACCAGCGCCCTGCATCAAGCCCTGCGCCGCGCCAAATTGGCCGAGGCGTCCGCCCGCGCCGATCCGTATGGCTGCTTTGTGAACCCCGAAGGGGTTCAGCCCGAAGGGGTTCAGCCCGAAGGTGCGTATGCCTGAGATTGTCTTCCACGCGCCCGGCCTCAAGCGGTTCAAAACGTCCGAGTATGTCGGGCAGGAAGCGACTCGTTTTGTGTCCATCAGTGTGACCGGAACCGAGTGCGCGCTGGCGTGCGAACATTGCAAGACGCACGTGCTGGAAGGCATGACGGCCCTGCCGCGCTTCGACGGTTCGCTCTTCGATTTGTGCGGTGAACTCGCGGCGCGCGGCGCGCGCGGCGTGCTCGTCTCCGGCGGCTGTGACCGGCGCGGGCGCGTCCCGCTCCTGCGTCACATCCCCGATTTGATCCGCGTCCGCCGCGAATTGGGCCTGACCCTCCGCGTCCATCCTGGCCTGCCGGACGAAGAAACCACAGCGGGCCTGGCTGAGGTCGGCCTGGATGGCGCGATGGTGGACATCATCGGCGACGACGCGACCATCCGCGAGGTTTATCATCTGGACGCGACGACGGCGGATTACGAGGCGGTGCTGGAACGGCTCGAACGACATGACGTGCCCGCGGTGCCGCACATCATCCTCGGCCTCCACTTCGGGCAGATGCGCGGCGAACGGGCGGCGCTGGAGATGATCGCCCGCCACGCCCGCAAGTTTCTGGTGCTGGTAATTCTGATGCCACTCACGGGCACGCCGATGGCGGGCGCGGCCCCGCCGCCCGTCGCAGAGATCGCCGATTTCTTCGCCCGCGCCCGCCGCGCCCTGCCGGACACGGCCGTGATGCTCGGCTGCGCGCGCCCGTTGGGGCGGGTCAAAGCCGAGATTGACCGCGCGGCGATAGACGCGGGCCTGAACGGCATCGCCTATCCCGCGGAGGGGATTGTGACCTATGCGCGCGAGCGCGGCCTCGCGCCGAAGTTCGTGGATGCCTGCTGCGGAGTGCAGTGGTAGCGGGTGGCAGATAGCAGATGGCAGATAGCGAATAGCAGATGGCAGATAGCGGATAGCCGCCGACTGCGTGCTATCGGCCACGCGAAGCGGCCATCTGCCAGAGAAGTCTATGGCTAAAGTTACACTTTCATCTCAAGAACAGGCCGAACAGCGGCAAATCAGCCCCAATTATGTGCGTATTTCGATGGCGGCGGCGATTGAGCTGGGTCTGAGGCCAGGCCGGATGTATCGGGACGCGCATTGCGGGTGCATCAATTTGCTTCAAAATTATCCCGAAGGCTGTTACGCCAACTGCACCTACTGCGGCCTGGCCCGCGAGCGACCGGGCGCGCCCGAGGACAATACGTTCATCCGCGTGGCCTGGCCGCTGTACCCGACTGACCTCGTCGCCGAGAAGATCGCCGAGCATCAAGACCGCGTCGGCCGGGTGTGCATCGCGCAGGTGCAAGACCATCGCGCTTACGATGATTTGGTTGACATGACTCAGCGCGTGCGCCGTCTCAGCGACGTGCCGATTTCGGCGCTGGTCTCGGCGACGACGCTGAACGAGGAGCGGCTGGCCTGCATCCGGGAGGCCGGCGCAGACATCATCGGCGTGGGGCTGGACGGGGCCAGCGAGGAGGTGTTCTTCAACACGCGCGGGCGAGGCGCGAAAGGGCCGCACGATTGGGCTTACCACTGGCGCATCGTCCACGCCGCGCGCCGCCTGTTCGGACCGATGAAAGTCAATTGCCACATCATCGTCGGGTTAGGGGAGAGCGACTATGACCTGGTGAATTTGTTCTATCTGCTCAAGTCGGAGCAGATTGCGGGCTACCTGTTCTCGTTCAACCCGGAGCCGGGCACGGCCATGCAGCACGTCCCGCGCGCTCCCCTGCACCGCTGGCGGCGGATCCAGCTCGCCAAATATCTCATTGAAAACCGCGACTTGCCGCGCGAGGCGATGGAGTTCGGCGAGCAGGGCGACCTCACACGTATCCACGCCCCCGATCTGATGGTGGAGGTCGCCGTCAATACCGGCTTGCCGTTCATGACCAACGGCTGTCCCGACCGGAACGGCGTGATGGCCTGCAACCGGCCCTACGGCTCGTATCGTCCCGGCGAAGAGTTCCGTGATTATCCGTTCCTGCCCGACGCCGACGACCTGGTTCAGATTCGTCAGCAGATGCGGCTGGAAGAAATCTGGCAGTGAGATTGCCGGTAGTGGATTGCTGATTGTTGATTTCTGATTGCTGATTACAGGCAGTCAATCAACAATCAGCAATCAGCCATCTACGATGATACCGATCCGCCTTTTGAACCTCGGCCCCACGCGCTGGCTTCGCACCCAGTCGGTGTATCACGCTTTGGCCGAGACGATGACGGCGGACTCGCCGGACACGATTGTGCTGGCCCAGCCCCTCCAGCCCTATCTGTGCATTGGCTATCATCAGGAACTGGCCGCCGTGCTTGACCGCAAAGCGTGCGCGCGGATGGGATTGCCCATTGTCCGGCGGCGGGTGGGCGGCGGCGCGACGTACCTTGACGTCAATCAACTGTTTTACCAGTGCGTCTTCCATCACACCCGCGTCCCGGCCATAGTGAATGACGTCTACGCCCGCCTGCTGGCCGCGCCAGTGGCGGCGCTGCAGGCGCTAGGGTTGAAGGCCGCGCTGCTGGGTGAGAACGAGATCGAGGTGGACGGCAAACGGATCGCCGGCACGGGAGGCGGGCGGATCGGCGAAGCCGCGGTGGTCGTCGGCAATTTGCTGTTCGATTTCGACTACAACGCGATGACGCGCGCCTGGCGCGTCCCCTCGGAAGCCTTCCGCCG
>DAOTXG010000097.1:0-5216 GCA_034435515.1 Anaerolineales bacterium | reverse complement strand
TTGACATGGCTTTTTCCTTTCCCAGAAATAGTATCCGCTCCCGCCGGATTTGCAATCCGGCGGCAGGCGGCTGGATTGCAAATCCAGCCGGAGCAAAATGCGGGGTTATTCTTTTACAAGCCCTTAGACCGCATTTGTCTCCCACAGCCGGCCGCGCCAGATGGACAGCCCAATCGACAACGGGATCAGCAGCCAGGGCAGCAAGTAGATCGGGAAGGCAAACAGCGCCGACCACTCCGAATACCAGCGCGCTCTCAAGTCGGGGACGAAAGGCATGAGCAGGCTGAGCAGCGCGAAGACGCTTACGGCAGTCGTCAGCCCGACCACAGCCCAGCGGGTCTGCTGACGCTGATCGGGCGCAGCCCGGCGATAACGGTCGAGTTGGGCGAACACACCCGTGGCGAGAAAGGCGGCGACGAGCGAGAGCGGCAGGAAAGCCGGCCAGCCCTCGGGGTCAAGCGGCGAACCGGGCCAGGGATTGACGAACCAGAGTAGCGCCCACAGGCCGGCGAGGACCGCGAGCGGGCGAGTCCAACGGGGCGTGAAGCGGCCATCGGGAAAAAGGTAGAAGAGAACGAGGAGGGCGCTCAGGCCGAGGGCTTGCACAAGGCCAGTCCCCCAGCGCGCGAGGGGCAGCGCGGCCATCATCCCGCCCAGCATTTCGCCGCCGTTGAAAAACGCCCCGGCGAAGAACAGCAGCGCCAGCGCGGTGAAGCGCGGCATCCATCCGGCGGAAGCGCGCCAGAAAATCAGGGCGGCGAGGCCAAGATAGGCCAGCATGTAAAACAACAAGAGCGCGGTATTGAGGTCCCGGTAAACGCGGAAGGGGACTTCGCCCAATTGGATGGCGCGCGTGAGGAACGGCGGGAAGGGCGGCGCCTCGGCGAGCGAGGCCAGGCCGACAAGGCTCATGAAGCCTCCCAGCCCGAAAAGCGCGAACCAGACCAGGTTGACCCGCCGTTCCGGGGCCGACTGGTATTTGCGGTCGAGCCAGCCAGTGAGCGGCGCGACGACCAGCCCAAAGGCGACGGGCAAAGGCCCGAACAGGCTGAAGCCCACGAGGGGCGAGACGATAGCCAATTCGCCCTCTGGTTCGACGAGAAAGAAGGGTGGGGCAATGAAGATGAACGCGCCCGCGACGCCGAAGGTCAACCCCTTGAGCCAGGCCGGGCCGGGCAGCCAACGCCGCACGCCGACGAACAGCGGGCCGAAGACGATGCCCAGCACCGCGCCAAAGAGCAGGATGGCGAGCGTGCCGCCGAGGCTGAAACTGCCTTGGCCCTCGGCGATCAGCGCGACGATCCGCATTGCAATCCGTGCGCCAACCCCGGCGACGATCCCGCCGACGATGCCAGACAAAACCCCGACGGTCACTTTATTCAGGTCTATCACGTTTACCTCCAAAGGCATTGGGGGCAGGCCCAGGCCTGCCCCCAGCCTTGCCCCAAGCAGATGTCTATAGTTACGATCAACCGGCCTCGATGACCCCGCAGGCGATGCGCGCGCCGCTGTTGCCGGCCGGGTTGCTCACATTGTCGTCCGGCCCGGCGTGGATGACAACCGCGCTGCCGTCCGCGTCGAACAGCGAGTTGGCCGCGCCGTTCGCGAGGGGCACACGCTCGGCGTTGGCCTCGTACCTGGCCCGGCCATCGGCGGCGAGGGTGAGGTTGGGCAGGTCGCCCGCGTGCGGCCCGGCGGAGTTGCTCAGGCCGTGTTGCGCGCCGGTTGGGTTAAAGTGCCCCGCGGCAGCGTTGAAGTCCGGCGAGCAGCTGCCGACGGCGTGGAGGTGGAGGCCGTGCGCGCCGGCCGTCCCGGCGAGGCCCGCCACGGTCGCCTGTACTTTCACCGCGCCGTTGGACATCGTGGTCAGCGTCGCGCTGCCGACGACTTTGCCCTTGCTGTCTCGAAGTTCAGCCAGGGCGCTCGGCGGGTTGGCCGCCTGCGCCGAGGCGCCGACGACGGCGACCGAGAGGACGACGAGCAAAACCAGTAATGGGCGTATGCGATTCATGGGGAAACTCCTTCGTAAGTTGAGCATGGAACTGGCGCCAGTCAATTCCGACAGTTCCACTCTACTTTAGGAGGTTTCCCGCTGTCATGAGGCGGCTATCCTGACTAGGGCGGGAAGATGTTCCCGACTGATCGGGATGGACGGCTTTAGCGAGTGTCTCCAAACTTGCCCAGCGTCCGCGCCCGCGAGGACGCGGCGGGCGAGCGTTTGAAGACACCCTCTCATTGCAAAATCACGCCGCTTCGGGGTCGCAAAGCAAATTGAAGCGCCTGACGAGCGACGGGATAGTGGCCTTCGCCGCCGTACAGCCGCTCTACGTTCGCTCCCTCAGGCAGCAACTTGGCGAGGGGGATGGTCACCGACCGCGCTTCCTCCGCGACGTTGACAGCCACGATCAATACCTCGTCGCCCAACTGCCGCGCGAAGGCGTAAACGTCGCGCCCGGCGTACAGCGAGTGATACGCGCCGCGCCGCAGGGCGGGGTGCGCTTTGCGCAGCGCGATGAGTTCTTTGTGGTAGGCCAGCACCTCTCGCTTCCAGGACGCCGGCCTGTCCCACGGAAACGGGCGGCGGGTGTCCGCGTCGGGCAGGCCACCTTCGAGGCCGATCTCATCGCCGTAGTAAATGCTCGGCGCGCCGGGGAAGGTCATCAACAGCAGGGTGGCGAGGTGGACAGTCGCCGCGTCCCCACTGGCGAGGGTGATAGCCCGCGCGGCGTCGTGGCTGTCGAGCAGATTGAGCTGGGCCAGTTGGATTTCCCACGGATACAGGTTGAGCAACCATTCCATGCGCTCCGCGTAGCCTCTGGCGTCGAGACGCCTGGCCGGGTTATAGCCTTTGCCTTCGGCCATTCTGGGGTTGATGCGCGCCCCGCCGCAGAAGGCCAGCGTCGCCTCGCCAAAGGGATAGTTCATCACCGCGTCGAAGCGGTCACCCTGAAGGAAGGGGGCAGCCGGTTCCCAAATTTCGCCGACGATGTAAGCCTCCGGGTTGATGGCTTTGACCCGGCGGCGAAACTCCTCCCAGAAGCCCTCGGTCTGGATTTCCTGCGGCACATCCAGCCGCCAGCCGTCAATGCCCAGGCGAAGCCAGTGCTCGGCGACCCGCATCAGATACTCGCGCACTTGCGGGTTATCCGTGTTAAACTTAGGGAGGGCGTGCAGACCCCACCACGCCGCGTAGCCCGGCGGGCGCAGGAGGTCGTAGGCGTTCGGCGGAAACTCGTCCACGATAAACCAGTCGGTGTAGGCCGAGTGCTGCCCGTTTTCGAGGATGTCGTTGAAGTAAAAGAAGCCGCGCGAGGCGTGGTTGAACACGCCGTCCAGCACAATCTTTATCCCGCGCCGGTGGGCCTCGTCCAGGAGAATCCTGAAAGCCTCGTTTCCGCCGAGCAGCGGATCCACCTGGTAATAGTCGTGGGTGTGGTAGCGGTGATTGCTGGCCGACTGGAAGATGGGACAGAAATAGATCGCCGTCGCGCCCAGGTCTTGAATATAGTCCAGATGCTCGGCCACGCCGAGCAGATCGCCGCCCTTGTAACCGTAAGTAGTCGGCGGCGTGTCCCAGGGTTCAAGGTTGCCCGGCTTTTCCAGTTTGCCGCTCCTGGCGAAGCGGTCGGGGAAGATTTGATAGAAGATCGCATCTTTCACCCATTCGGGAGTCTTGACCGTTGTCATATAACCTCCTGTAAACCTGGCCTCTCTCTGGTGATTGCACACAAATTGTGCTTGCGGCGGATTTGCACGCCCTTCGGGCAGCGCCGCCGGACGCTTCGCGCAAATCCGGCGGGAGCAAGAGATGTGAATAATCACCAGGACCTCTCTATGGAGGGATGATACCATTTTCATGGACCAACACTTTCCGACTCACATCTGCTTCGTCTGCCTCGGCAATATCTGCCGCAGCCCACTGGCCGAGGGGGTGTTCAAGCGCCTGGCCGCCCAGGCCGGGTTGGATGGCCGCTTTCACGTCGAATCGGCGGGGATGGGGGCATGGCACGTCGGCGAGCCGCCTGATCCGCGCTCGCAAAGCGTGGCCCTGGCCCACGGCGTCCGGCTCGACAGCACGGCCCGGCAGTTCAAAGCCGGGGATTTCGCCCGCTTTGACCGGGTGATCGCGCTCGACGCCGACATTGCCGCCGACCTGCGGCGGTTAGCGCCGGGCGAGGCGGAACGGCGGAAGATTCATTTGCTGCGCGAGTATGACCCGCAGGCCCGCGGCGACCTCGACGTGCCCGACCCCTATTACGGCGGGCGGGCGGATTTTGAGCGGGTGTATCAGATGATCGAAAGATCATGCAGAGGGCTGCTGGAGGCGTTGAGAGTGTCAACGGATAAATAACAGATGAGCGTTCCCACCCCCGTTCTCCAATTTGTGAGGGAGAAAGGCTGGGGCAGCGTCATCTCCGCCGCCCCGGTCGGCGGTGGGTGCATTAACAATGGCGCGCGGCTGAGGACGAGTGACGGCCCGCTGCTTTTTCTCAAGACCAACGCCTCGGCCCCGCCCGACATGTTTGAACGCGAGGCCGAGGGATTGGAAGCGCTCGCCGCCATAGACGGCGCGCCGCGTGTTCCCCGTCCCTGGCTCACCGGCCCGGACTTCATCCTGCTCGAATACCTGGCCTCCGCGCCCCCCGCCGCCGACTATTGGGAGACTTTCGGGCGCGCGCTGGCCCGGCTTCATTTGGTTGTCAGCCCCCGCTTTGGCTTCGCGCACGACAACTACCTGGGCAGCACACCCCAGCCCAACCGCTGGCATGACGACGGGTTTGCGTTCTTTGCCGAACAACGCTTGCTATATCAAGGCCGGTTAGCGCGCGAGCGGGGCCTGTTGAGCCAGACGAGCCTGCGCCGACTCGAGCGGCTGGCCGGGTGCCTGCGTGAAGTTGTCCCTGACCAACCCGCCAGCCTGATTCACGGTGACTTGTGGAGCGGCAACGCGCTTGAGGGGCCGGACGGCCACGCCTGCCTGATTGACCCGGCGGCGCACTATGGTTGGGCTGAGGCCGAGCTGGCGATGACGGCACTCTTTGGCCGCTTCCCGGAAAAGTTCTATGCGGCCTACGAGTCCGCGTCAGCGCGCCCCCTCACGCCTGGCTATCGCTCGCGCTTCGACGTTTACAACCTGTACCACCTGCTCAATCATTTGAACTTGTTCGGCGGGGGATATTTAGCGTCGGTGGAGGGGGTGTTGGAGAGGTATGAGT
>DAOTXG010000096.1:0-7514 GCA_034435515.1 Anaerolineales bacterium | reverse complement strand
GAGACGAGAAAGCCCCAGAGGCCGGTGGCGGCGACGAGCACGAGGGCGCTGCCGATCACGTCGAGGCGATAACCGCCGACGAGTGGCATTGGGTCGGCGCGGGTGAAGGCGAGGCCGAACGCGCCGAGCGCGACGAGGCTCAGCGCGTACGCGCCGTAGGCCCCGGTCGGCCAGCGGCGTTCCCGCATAGCCCAGACCAGCGCCAGGGCCACGAGGCTCCAGGCGAGGCCGAGCGTTTGAGCGGCGAAGCGCAGGGCCGTCAGGCCGTAAATGTCCGGCGCTTCGAGCGTCAGCCAGGTCGGCAGTTGGCCTGGGGCGACCTCGTAGCCGTAGGCGCAGGCGGCGGCGAGGCACCCGCCCCAACTCAACAGGCCCAACAGGGCGATGGGCAGCGCCAGCGCGTCAAAGATCGGCGCGAAAGGCTCACGCTTGCGGCGGCAATACACCCACGCGCCGAGCGCCCCACCGGCCGCCGCGCCCGGCCACGCCAGGCCGCCCTTCCAGATCTCAAAAATCTCGACGAGGTGGCCGAAGTAGTAGCTGCTGTTGACGAAGGCGTAAAGCAGCCGCGCCCCGGCCAGCCCGCCGAGCGTTGCCGCCAGGCCCGCGTCGAGCCAGCGCTCGCGTTTGTCCTCAGGCGCGCGGAAGTAGAGCCAGGCCAGCCCGGCCGCCACGCCTAAATCGACCAGGATGGTGTAAGTGTAGAACGTGAACGAGCCGAGGCGGAACAAGATGGGAAGCACAACCAAAATGATAACAGAGGGACAAGGGGACGGCAAACCGCGTCGATCAGCCGATCATCAAGAAACACTTCGAGGACAACGACGTCCCCCTGATACTGGGCAAATAGTAACACAAGCCGCTGACATCCGCGCTCAGACATTCCCCCGGAAGGCAGCCAGCATGACCTACCTGCCGGCCAGCGGCAGTTCAAATGCGAAAGTGCTCCCCCGTCCCACTTCGCTTTCCACGTCAATGCGCGACTGGTGCGCCTCGACAATGCGCCGGACCAGCGCCAGGCCCAGCCCCATGCCGCCGTAACGCCGGGCGGTCGAGTCGTCGAGTTGATGGAACGGCTTGAACAATTCCTCGATCCGGTCCGCCGGAATGCCGATGCCGGTGTCGCGCACGGCAAGGCGCAGCCGGTCGTCACGCACCTCGGCAATCAGCGTAACCGCGCCGTAGTCAGGCGTGAATTTAATGGCGTTGTCGAGCAGTTGGAACAGCACCCAGTAAATCTGCTCCCAATCGGCCAGCGTGGGCGGGAGGCCGGCTGGGATCTCGGAGTTCAGCGCGATGTTGTCCTCGGCCGCCTTCGGGGCGGAGACCTCCAACACACGCTCCAGCAAATCGTTCGGCGCAGCCGCCGTTTGCCGCAGGGCCATGCCGCTCTTGGCGCTGGAGGCGAACCGGATCAGATCGTCAATCAAGCCGCTCAGACTCTCCGCCGCCCGCCCGATCACCGTCAGGGCCTCTTGCTGGTCGTCGGTCAGCGGCCCCAGCACGCCGCGCGCCATCAAATCCCGGTAGCCTTTGATGTGCGAGAGCGGCGTGCGTAGTTCGTGGGTGATCGTCCCGACGAAATTCACTTTGAGCTGGCTCAACTCTGACAGTTGCTGCAGAGCCTGCTGCAGTTCCTCCTTGTTCTTGGCGGCGGCCTGCTCCAGCTCGCGGTTCTTCGCCTGCAAAGCCACCTGCAATTCCTGCGCCTGCTGGAGGCTGGCGATGTCCAATTGCACGCGGGTGACCGCGCTCATCCCTAAAAGAATCTGCCCGATCGTCTGCCTGATCCCCTGTCCGGCGAGTTCGCGCTGCCGCTCCAGCGCCACGTTCAGCTGCGGCTCGGCGATATAGCCGTTCCGGAGCAAATATTCGCCGAAGCGCGGCAAGATGACGTCGGAGATGTAGGGCGCGGCGGCGCGGGCCGGGGTGAACGCCAACACCTCGCGCTCGGCCAGCGCCGCGGCCAGCGCCAGGTCAACCCCGCACACCGGGCAGGTGATATCTTCTACCTGAACAGTAGAACGGCACTGCGGACAAAGCAGCGCCGGGACAGATTCGTCAGGACTCATGGCAAGCCACCTCCTCGCGTGCGCTGGCGGATAATCACCGGCGGGTTGGGCGCAACGCGGGTCTTTCTGACTCAATGGCCGCACGCGACGGGTGCGAATGGCTCGGGGTTTTGGGCAAAGTTCTTGCCTTACGCCTCAGTCGCGCTTGCCATCGCCTGAAACGTCGCGGGTGATCGTTTCGCCAGGATTATAGGCCCGGGGTTGTCTCAGGCGCAAGAAAAGAAATCGCCGAGCGCCTCACCACCGTACCAGCGCGCCCTCCATCGTCAGGCCCGGCCCGAAGGCCAGCAGCATGCCATAATCGTCGGGGACCGGCTGGCCGCGGCGCTGGATCTCGTCCAGCACAAACAGGATCGTGGCGGAGGACATGTTGCCGTAATCGCGCAGCACGGCGCGCGAGAAGTCCAGTGCCGCCTCGGCCAGCCCCAGACGCGATTGGATGTAATCCAGGATCTTACTGCTGCCCGGATGCACCCCCCAGAAACGCACCTCGCTCCGGCTCAGGTGATTCCGATAGAGCAGCCCGTCTACGAAGTCTTCGACTTTCGCAGCCAGCAGGTCGGGCACGTAAGCCGAGAGACGCATGCGAAAGCCGTGATCGGTGACGTGGAAGGCCATGTGGTCGAAAGTGCTGTAGTCGCAGTGCGTCGCCGCGTCCAGCAGGCGCGGCCGGGTGACGCGCTCTGGACCTGGCCCCGCCGCCGACCCGATCAGCGCCGCCGCCGCGCCGTCTGCAAACAGCGCCGCAACGATCATATTCTCGAGAGTGTCGTCCATCTGCATGTGCAGCGAGCACAGCTCGAGCGCCAGCACGAGCGCGGTCCGACCCGGCCGGCTGGCCGCCGCCTCGCGCGCACGCAGCAGCGCCGGGAACGCGCCGTAGCAGCCCATGCCCAGCACGCACGTCCGGCGCAAGTCAGGGCGCATGCCCAGCCTCCCGGCCAAACGCAAATCCAGGCCCGGGATGTCAAAGCCGGTGCAGGAGACCACAAAGAAATCGTCAACGTCGTCGGGCGCACAGCCGGCGGCGTCGAGGCAGCGCCGGAGGGTCGCCTCGCCCAGAGGCAGCGCCTGGGCCAGGTAATAATCGTTGCGCGCCTCGGTGCGCTGTTCCTGCCGGTAAAAGTCCCGGTCTACGACCATGTGCCGATAGGCGACTCCGGCGCGGTGGAAAATGGCGCGAGCGTGGCGCGTGCGCTCGAAGAGCGGCAGCAGATATTCAAAGATTTCACTCTGGTTGTATCGCATCTCCGGCACGCCGGTGGCGAGGGCAAGAATCGCGGGTGTGCTCATGAACATCTCCTTATTGGCGAAACGGCTTCATATCCCGGGTGTGCGTCACGAGATAGCGTCCCAGAGGTGGGACGGCGTTGACGATGCGCAGCGCAGGGGCCAGCAGCCCGGGCCGCAGCATGAAGGCTTGCAGCCAACGCCCCAACCTCAACCGCGCGCCGAACTCATGCTGCCAGTCCGCCGCATAGCGCCGCCGGAATTCGGGCGCCGACAGGCGCCCACTCAAAAACTCCGCAGTGCGAGCCGCTGTCAAAATTCCACCGCGCAGCGCCATCCCAATCCCATCCCCCGCCAGCGGGGCGATGAGGCCGGCGGCGTCGCCGGCCATCAGCACGTCGCCCACCACGGGGCGCTTGTCGACAAACGGCACCTGCCCGATGCTGAGCCATTGAGAGTCTATGCGTTTGGCCTGCGCCAGCCAGTCTCCCAGGCGCGCGTTCTGTGTTTGCATCCACGCTAAAAAATGAGCCAGGCGTGCAGGGCCGCCTCCATTCGCCCGCGCTTTGAAGACGGACTCGTGCGCCAACAGGCAGACGTTGGCCGCGCCGCCCTCGATTTCCGACAGGCCGCAGTAGCCGCCGGGAAAGGCGTGGAGTTCAATGCGGTTCGGAAGCGGCGGGCCAAGGAAGTGGGCTTTGAGCGCGACGAACGGCTGGGGCTGGCGAAGAAAACGACGGCCAAGCGCGCGGTCGAGCGCGCCCCGTTTGCCGTGCGCGGCGACGACGACCCGCGCCCGCACTCGCGCGGTGTGGGGGTTCGAAGAGGCGACCGGGCGGGTTTCAAGATCGAAGCCATCCTGAAGGCTGCCACCGATGTCCGTGACCGCCCTTGCCTGACGCACGTCAACGCCGAGGGCCGCGGCGCGTTCGGCTAAAGCCGCGTCGAGCGCCTTGCGGCTGAGTCCCCAGGCCACTCCCGGCAGTCGCGTCTCCCAGGTTGCGCCGTCGGGCGCGGTCAAGCAGGCGATCTCAATCTGCGTCGGGCGGAGCGCGCGCATGGCCGGGGTCAGGCCCAGCCTATCCAGCAGGGCGGCGCATTCGGGCGAAAGGAACTCGCCGCACAATTTGTCGTGCGGGTAGGTTTTTGCCTCGAACAGCACGACGCGCGCGCTCCGCTCGGCCAGCGCAATCGCCGCACTGCACCCGGCTGGCCCGCCGCCGACGATCGCGGCGTCGAATACCGGGCTATTCACTTAAATATCCCTCGCGGGGCTTTGTCGGCGACCAACGTCATGCGCCACGGCCAGTGCGTGTGGACCTCGGGAGATGGCAGTCCGGCGGCCGCGGCCAGTTCGTACAATTCGGAAGGAAGGTAGGCGCGCAAGATGGAGAGCGCGCCATCGTGGCGCGTCAGGTGGTGGCGGGCAAAGACCGGCTGGACGAGTCTGAAAGCGAAATAGGGCAGCCACCCGCGCACCAGGTCGCTCATCACAATCCCCCGGCGCGCCAGCGCGAAGGACGCGCGGAGTAGTTCGACGACCTGCTCTGGCGAAAAATGATGCAGGAATAACGACGAAATTACAAAGTCCACGCTCTCAGGGAGGAGGGGCAGGCGGCCGGCGTCGGCGCGGAGCAGCCTGACCTCGGGCGTCCCGGTCACCCGCCCCTGCGCTGCGGCGAGATTGCGCGCCGCCCAATCCAGGGCAAAGACCCGCAGCCTCAGGCGGCGCTTCCGCGCCCACCGCGCGATGGCGACCGGGACGTCGGCCGAACCTGTGCCGAGGTCGAGCAGGGCAATGGGGGGCGGCGAGGTCACCAGGCGGGGATAGAGGTGGCGCGTGAGCGCCTGGAAGCCGCCCAGGTAACGATTGATGCGCCACATCTCGGCCAGGTTCGCCGCCGCGTCGTCGGCCGAGCCAAAGCCCAGGTCGAGCAGCTCGGGCCGGTTCAGCCGGGCGCGGAGGCGTCTCTCAGCTTTCAAGGGCGGCGGTTTTGAGGGCGGCTTCGGAGTCAGGGTTGGTCATAGACCCCGGGTTGCTGGTCACGTTTCGTCAGCGAGCCTTACGGCGGTTTCGATCAGCTCATTGGAGAGCCAGTAGCCGTGTTCGCGCATCTGTACCAGCAGTTCACGCACCGACGGGATCAAGCCCTTTTGTTTGGCGAGGATTAGCACGCCGGCTGTGCCTGTCACCTCAAGGTTCAAGCGGTGGGTAGCCTGACGGCCCAGCAGTTGATCCACCTTAGCCAGCGCAATCAGCGGCCCGGTGTTTGAGACGATGCTCATGGTTTGGCCTTGCGCGCCGCTTCGAGGTCTGACCGCAGTTCGGCGTCCAGCGCCTCCGGCGGGTAATTGAAAACCGCCACGCGGTAACGCCCGCACATCTCCAAAAACTCGACGCGCGTCAGCCCAGCCAGTTCTGCCGCCTTGCCCGACGACAATTTGCCCAGTTCAAACATCTTCAGGGCAGCCATCAGACGGATCTGGGCAGCCAGCTCCTCAGGGGTGAGGTGGACATCCAGTTCAAAATTATCGGGGTAGTCCATCACGAGCGTTTTCATAGCGCCTCCGCCCCTCATTTTACTATTGGCTGTTGCTTTCCGCACCTGTCTCAATCTCCAACTTGCTCATGTCTATCTCCCCGCTCATCCATCGGAGCAGGCACAGGTCACCGCCAGGCCGATTCCCCTTTCCGACAGTATTCTATCTCAATTTCCAACTCGCTCACATCCACCTCCCTGCCAGCCAGTCGGGGCAGGAGCGCAGGAAGATCAGTCCGAGCACAGGCACGGAGTATTCGGACGAGCAGAAGAAAATCAGGCTGCCTACGCTTTCTCCTCCGCGGCGTAGAGTCTCCACGCCGCCAGGGCAAAGAACAACGCTGCATAGCCGAGGAGGGCGAGGGCAGGCAGCAGCGCCGAGGCGACGCCCAGGCCGCGCACGACGACGTTCTTGAAGCCGTCCATGGCCCACGCGACCGGCGAGGCGTGGCCGATGGCCTGAAACACGGCGCCGGTGACTTCGAGCGGCACCCACGCCCCGCCCAGCCCCGAGAACACGAACATCGGGACGAGCGAGAAGATGACGGCCTGCTCGTCGGATTTTGCCAGCACGCCGATGAGCAGGCCCAGCGCGGCGACGCACGAGGCGGCGGCGAAGGCGACGAGCAGAGTCGCGCCCGCCTCCCGCAGGTAGTTCACTTTCAGCGCCAGCTGGCCGAAGGCGATGAGAAGAAGAAACTGGCCGAGGATGAGCGCGAAAATTGCCAGATAGTGCCCGAGCAAAATGTGGCTGCGCGCCGTGGCCGTGGTGAGCAGGCGCTGCAGGGCGCGCGACTTGCGTTCGGCGACGATGACTTGCGCGGCGGTCAGCAATCCGGCGATGGCAAATTGCAGCATCATGCCAGGCGAGGTGTGCGCCAGCGACATCGCCTGATCCGCCTCCTGGGAGATGGCGGCGCTGGTCACCTCGGCGATGGCAATAGGGGGGTATTCCCAGGCGGAGAGGGCCGCCTCGAAGGCGTCGTCGAATGGCGCCCGGTCGCCGGCGACCCGCTCCAGGATGATCGCCGTGCGCACCGCGCTATCCAGCCGGTTCGCGGCGGCCAGCGCCTCGGCCTGAACGGTCGTCCCGGCCGGGGCGGCCGTCTCGGCGATCAGGATCAGCCGGGCAGGTTTGCCCGCCAGCGTGGCCTTGCCGTAGCCGGCCGGGACGACGAGGGCGGCCGCCAATTTTTCGTCGGCGATCAACTTCTCCAAATCCGGGCGTGAGCGGGCGGCGTCTTCGTCGAGGCGAATGACTTCCGAGTCGGCCAGCAGGGCGTGAAGTTCCCGGCTGAGCCAGCTGTCGTCCTCGTTCCGAAACCCGACCGGCAAGCGCGGGTCCGTTTCGCCGCCGCCAAATCCGCCGAAGGCGTAGCCGAACAACAGGGTAAAGGCCGCCGGCATGATGAGCAGGAACATGAAAGTCTTGCGGTCGCGCATGAGTTGCAGCAAGTCTTTCGCGGCGATGTCGAAGATGCGGATCATGGCCGGCCTCCTGTTCCTTCCTCTCCCGGCGATTGCCCCGTCCCGCGCTCCGCGCGAGCGGGGTCGCGGGAAAATCGCGGCAACACAAAGCCAAGTCCACCGGCGTGGACTGGCTCGAGCCGCTGGAGGGCAGCTTCGTGCAGAGCGTATTTCATGTGTACCGCCGATTGAAGCGCCAGACGCC